>JAURLW010000066.1 GCA_030831005.1 Bacteroidota bacterium | reverse complement strand
AAGAGAAATCTACGCTTACCGTAATTAAAGCAGAGATTATTGTTACCCGCGAAACTCAAAAGATGATTCTTTTAGGCAAAGGCGGTTCTAATATCAAACAATTGGGTATTCGCTCTCGCGAAAAAATCGAAGCGTTTATTGATGGTAAAGTACACCTAGAATTATTTATCAAAGTGCGACCAAAATGGAGAGATAATGATAACTACTTAAAAGAATATGGCTACCATAATTAATAAAGAAGCCATTATTATCCAATCTATTGAAGGTTTTCTACCAACAAGTAATGTATTAGATATTCTTCGAATCGATCTTTGTCACCCTATAGTTTCTGGCAATAAATGGTTTAAGTTAAACGGTTTACAAGAAGCCATGCAAGCAGCTCAGAAAAAGAGCATTATTAGTTTTGGTGGTGCTTGGTCTAATCATCTTGTGGCTTTAGCCTATTATGCTCATCATTATCAGATACCCTGTAAAGCAATAGTCAGAGGTCAATATGAAGTGCTTAGCCCTTCTTTATTATTTGCACAAGAGCATGGAATGGAATTACACTTTGTAGATGCAATACATTATAGTGCATTGAAAAAAGATGCAAGTAGTTTACTATCAAATTATCCAGATGCCTATATATTACCCGAAGGGGGCAATTCTGAAATGGGAGTAAATGGAGCGAGCGCTATTGCTTCTTTTTTAACTAAGTCCTATGATTATGTATGCGTCTCTGTTGGAAGTGGTACTACATTTGCTGGATTGCGAAGAGCCTTATCATTAGATACCCATCTTATAGGTTTTGCACCGATGAAAGGCGGTACTTATTTAAAAGATGAAATTGAAGCTTATATTCCTGCTATAGATAAAACTAGTTATACGATACTCGATGCTTATCATTTTGGAGGATTTGGAAAAATAACACCTGAATTAATTTCTTTTATGAATGATTGTTATCAACGTTATGCGCTTCCGCTTGATAGAGTATATACGGCTAAAATGATGTGGGGTATTTCTGAATTATTTAAAACTCAACAATTGCCCTCCAATGCAAGAATTGCAGCAATTCATACCGGTGGTTTACAGGGCAATCAATCCATTGCGCAGGAGTTAATTTTCTAAAAATAGAATTGTATATTGCAATAAATCAATTTTGCACATGCATTCAGCCACTCCAAGTAAAAATAAGCTCAGCAGAAATATATTTATTGGTCTATTAGCAGGTATTGTATTAGGATATATTTTTTACAAACAAGCTATTGCTAAATCCTACATCGATGCTTTTGCATTAGTACCCGAAGTTTTTTTACGTTTGATAAAAATGATTGTAGCACCATTAGTTTTTTCTACACTTGTGGTGGGTATAGCTAAATTGGGCGATATCAAAAGTGTGGGAAGGATAGGGGCTAAAACATTGTTGTGGTTTTTAGGCGCTAGTTTTTTAAGCTTGCTATTAGGTATGCTATTAGTCAATATATGGCAACCGGGTATACATATGCATTTGCCTTTACCGGCAGCTGATGCTACGGTAGATATTGCACAACATGCTATTGGACTGAAAGAATTTTTATATCATGTTTTCCCAAGTAGTGTTATTGATGCCATGGCTAAAAATGAAATTTTGCAAGTTGTGGTATTTTCTATTTTCTTTGGCATTGCTACTGCTGCCATAGGAGAGAAAGGAACTATCATTATTGATTTTTTAGATGCTGTAGCACATGTCATATTAAAAATGACGCAGTATATTATGTATTTTTCACCTTTAGCTGTGTTTGCGGCTATGGCGGCTATTATAGCTAAGCAAGGACCTAGTATTCTCTCTACTTATTCTATTTTAATTGGAGAGTTCTATACCGCTCTTTTATTGCTTATTGTATTACTTATTATCATAGGCTATTTATTTATAGGTAAACGAATAGGTACTTTGCTTAAGCATATTAAAGAGCCCATTTTATTAGCCTTTAGTACCTCAAGTAGCGAAGCTGCTTTTCCTAGAACCTTATTAGAGTTAGAGCGATTTGGTTGCCCCAATAAAATCACCAGTTTTGTTTTGCCTTTGGGTTATTCATTTAATTTAGATGGATCGATGATGTATATGACTTTTGCCTCCATTTTCATTGCTCAATCGTATGGTATCCCTTTAGATTTGCCCACGCAGTTCAGTATGCTACTTGTATTAATGCTCACTAGTAAAGGCATTGCAGGTGTGCCTCGCGCTTCCTTAGTAGTAATTGCTGGTACCTTAGCTTCCTTTAATATTCCCGAAGCAGGTTTAGCTTTATTATTAGGCATTGATCCCTTGTTAGATATGGGTCGTAGTGCTACAAATGTAGTTGGTAATAGTGTTGCCACAGCGGTTATTAGTAAGTTGGAAGCTTAAAAGTTTTTATTTTTAGAATATAAAGCGCATATTTACAATCATTAAAAGAATTATATGGAATCGATTTTAGAATTATTTAAGCATTTGACTAACGCAGATTGGATTACGCAACATGGTGGATTATATTTGGTAGCCTTAATTGTTTTTGCAGAGACTGGCTTATTTGTTGGTTTTTTCTTGCCCGGCGATTCTTTGTTATTTGTAACTGGATTAATCATTGCACAATCAGCATCTCCTTTTGATACTGCAGCATTGAACTTACCTTATTGGATTGTATTGATTACCCTAGCAGGAATAATTGGAAATTTAGTAGGGTATTGGTTTGGCAAAAAAACCGGACCTATTTTATTTGAACGAAAAGATACTTGGCTATTCAAACGCAAACATCTTATACAAGCTAAAGAATTCTATGAGAAGAAAGGGGGGAGTGCTATTATTTTAGCTCGCTTTATTCCCATCGTGCGCACCTTTGCACCAATCGTTGCTGGTGTAGTGCATATGGAGCGTAAAAAGTTTTTACTATATAACATTATTGGATCTTTTGCATGGGTAATTAGCATGACCATTACCGGTTATTGCTTAGGTGAAAATGAATGGGTAAAAGGAAACCTAGAAAAAATTGTAATTGGTTTAATCTTAGTTACTACACTTCCCGTATTATATAAAATGATTTTTGCTAAAAAAAGAGCTTAATCTATGTCGTCAGCGGCTTTAAAAAATAGTCTTTGGAGTGTTCCTTTAGTAGTAGCTGCTTTAGGCTATTTTGTAGATATTTACGATTTGTTATTATTTGGTATTGTACGGGTACAAAGCTTACAAAGTTTACATTTAAGTGAAGCGCAAGTAACCACAGAAGGTATGCGCATTATTAGCTATCAAATGTATGGTTTGCTTTTAGGCGGTATTTTATGGGGCGTATTGGGAGATAAGAAAGGGCGCTTGAGTGTTTTGTTTGGATCGATAGTGTTATATTCTGTTGCAAATATTTTTAATGGTTTTGTGCAAACTAGCGATGCTTATGCTTGGTGCAGATTCATAGCGGGTATTGGCTTGGCAGGAGAATTAGGCGCGGGTATTACCTTAGTTAGTGAGTTGGTTAATAAAGAGCAAAGAGGTATTGCTACTTCCTTAGTAGCAGGTATAGGTTTGTCGGGTGCTGTGGTGGCTTATTTTATTTCTCAATCTTTCGATTGGCGAATTTGTTATTTTATTGGTGGTGGCTTAGGTTTATCTTTATTGTTTCTGCGTATAAGAGTTTATGAAAGTGGCTTGTATAAAAAAACACAAGAAAGTACTGCTGTGAAAGGCAATTTTTTTATGTTTTTTAATAATGCCCATAGATTCAAAACCTATATGAAAGCAATAATCATAGGTTTACCCACTTGGTATGTTATAGGTATTCTTATTTCCTTTAGTAATGTATTTGCTAAGCAAATGGGTATTAAAGAGGTGGTGGAGCCTGGTAAAGCTATTATGTATGCTTATGCAGCTATTTCCATTGGCGATATGCTTATTGGTTTTGTAAGTCAGTATTTTAAAAGTAGAAAAAAAGCGATGTGGTTATTTTATGCCATCACTGTTTTTGCAATGTTGCTATTTTTTGCTTTGCCCATTCAGCATGCATCAGGTATGTATGCCGTTTGCGCTTTATTAGGCTTTGGAACCGGCTTTTGGGCTATTTTTGTAACGATGGCAGCGGAGCAATTTGGCACCAATTTACGTGCTACTGCTACTACAACTATTCCTAATATGGTTAGAGGTTCATTGCCGCTCATGTTATTGCTTTTTACTTATTTGCAAGATCATACCCTGTATATTAATGCAGCAATTATTACCGGTGTAATAGTGATGACATTAAGCGCTATCGCTTTATATTTCATGAAGGAAACTTTTGCAAGAGATTTAGATTTTATAGAGGAGTAATTATACCCCTCTATAAAATCTTGATTCTTTTATTTCTTACTTTTTTTAGTACCTAACAACATACCATTAAAACACATAGAAACTTCTGTAGTGCCAAAACTAGCGTTACCAAAACGCTCTTTATTAATAGGTGCATCATAACTTATACCAAACGTTAAATTGCTGGTTACAAATTTCACCGTTGGTATAATCGCATCACCCATTCTATAAAACATTCCCATAGACCAAATTACATGATCTTTATTTTTCTTAGCTTTTGTTTTTGCATTATAGGTGGTATACATAAACCCAAGCATCGTCTGTTCAAAAGCTTGTTGCTTTTGCAAACACACCAACAACTGAAGATTTACATCTTCTTTTATGTATAAATGATACCCCGCATTAGCTACATATCTTTGTTGAATAATATTCACAGAATTATCACTTAAAATAGGGGCATCACTTGAAAGTAAATTATAAGCTGCCAATCCTAAGTGTAATTTATTTCTATTATAATATCCTGTACCTGTCATAAACCCTATACCTGAACCAATATTTAAATAACTCACATGATAATCATTAATAGTTTCTCTACTTGGTGCATTTACTTGAAACCCACCATTGATGTATTGATTAGCAAATGTCATTTTACCCATATCAACACTTCTGTT
>JAURLW010000065.1 GCA_030831005.1 Bacteroidota bacterium | reverse complement strand
CCTGATGCAATGATATTACCATAAGCATGTCTAGTAGCTCTATTACGTAAAAACTCATGCGTAATCTCTGCCTCAATTTCATATTCCATCACGCCCGGTTTTATAAATTGCATCACTCTTCTAAATGCTTTTTCAGTGATATCAACCGCTTCTTGAGTAACTGCAATTTCCTCTTTTGTTTTTATAGCTCTTAATTCTCTCATGATCTTTGCAGCACGCTCGTATTGATGCAATGGATATTGCTCTTTAATTTTTGTTACGTAGGCTAAATCAAGACGTGGTATGCTTAGATCTAAGCGATCATTTTCGTTGCTATTTAAATAAACGACATCTGCTTGATGCATCATAACATGTAATTGAGCATCAAAAGTATCAGACCATTGCACATTTTTAATACCGCTGATTGCAGTAGCTTCTTCTTTTCTTAATTTATGACCTTCCCATTTTTCTAAATGCTCGTTAGGACGCAATAATACCAGTATTTCTCTAGCATTTACATCTGGATTGTCAGGATATAAGACCACCATAGTTTTTTCTTGACGAATACCTGACAACCATAAAATATCAGAATTTGGACGAAACGCGTATTGCGCATCCCCATTCTCCGGCAAATTAAGATTAGATGGAAAAATAGCAATGCTATTCGGTTTCATTTTTTTAATGAATCGAGCTCTATTTTGATTATACAGACGTTGAGGTAATGGTAAGTATTTCATACTTCTTATATTGATGGAATAGATATAAAGTTAGGATTAATTTTATAATGATGCGTTATTTTGAATAATAGAAAGCGCATTGGGATGCACTTTAAAAACTACTTCTTGTTCGCATTCCAAGGAGTCGCCATCGAGATGTGCCAATTTTAATTGATCATTGTTTATTAAAATTTCTTTAGCCCGCACCCGTTGTACATACCTACTTTGCAATATAGTACCTCGATATGCATGCCATGCTAATACGATTCCATACACTTTTGGAAAAGGTTTTATCAGCACCGCGTCTAAAAGTCCGTCTTGCAAATGCGCATCAGGAGCAATTTTAAAATCATAGCCAAACTGTTGTCCGTTTGCGATATTAATTAAAAAATAAGTTCCGCTATAATCCTTGCCATCAATGATTACTTTGTAAAATCTACTTTTATAAAGCCATAAGTATTTACTCACTAACCATGCATATACCCGGAAACCACGCTGTTCGCTATGGGCAAATTTTTTAGCAATAAGTGCATCATAACCAATGCCGGCATTACTTAAAAATAAAGCGCCATTAGCCGTAGCTGCATCAATAGCCATGGTTGACCAATTATTAATAAGCGCAATTGCTTGCTCAGCCAATAATGGAATTTTTAAAGTCCTAGCCAATCCATTACCGGATCCTTTTGGTATAATGGCTAAATGCACCTTAGAACCCATAATACTAGATGCAATATCATTAATAGAACCATCGCCACCAACGGCAACAACAGCTGCTGCATTTTTTTCTATGGCTTGTTTGGCAAGTTCCTTGCCGTGTTTTGCGTATTTCGTGTGCCAGATTTCGTAATCAAATTCATCAAGGTGTAGTGTTGATAAAATGAGCTGTTTTAACTCTTTTACCCGCTCTACTCCCGACTTTGGATTGATAATAAAAACAACTAATTTTTTATTCATGAAGCACTGCTTTTAAACTCAAGTCCAAACTAGTTGCATGATGTATCACTGCTCCAACAGAAATAAAATCGACTCCCGTTGCGGCATATGCTTCTATGGTATCAAAATTTATTCCACCTGATGCTTCTGTTTCAAATTGTTTGTTGATGAGTACTAATGCAGCTTCTATTTCTTGAGGGGTAAAATTATCCAACATGATGCGCTGCACACCTCCAACTTTTACTACACGTTTAACATCATCAAGAGAACGGGTTTCTACTTCAATAGGCAATTGTAATTGTAGCTCTTTCAAATAGTTATTTGCAGCTACTATAGCTTTTTCAATACCGCCACAATAATCAATATGATTGTCTTTAAGCATAATCATATCATACAAGCCCATACGATGATTTTTTGCACCGCCTAATAAAACCGCTTCTTTTTCGAATGCTCTAAATAAGGGTGTAGTCTTTCGTGTATCTAAAATGGTAGTAGAATAATTTTGTATTTTCTCCACGTAGCTATGCGTAAGTGTTGCTATTCCGCTCATGCGCTGCATGGTGTTCAATACCAATCGTTCTGCTTGTAATATGGCTTGGGCTTTTGCTTTAACGGTAAATGCTATAGTGCCTACTTCTAAGTATTCGCCATCTGTGTGGAATGCTGTAAAAACAGCTTCTTTATCTAGATGCAAAAAAACTTCTTTAGCAATTCGAATACCAGCAATAATGCCGGCTTCTTTTACAATTAATTTTGCAGTACCAACAACCTTAGCATCGATACTCGCTAAAGTAGAATGGTCTCCACTTCCAATGTCTTCTGCTAATGCAGCTATAATAAATTCTTGTGTATTCAAGGGTTTTGGATTAATTAAACAAAACTACAAAAATGAATTTAGTTTACTATATGCATTGCCTATTTACTTTTAATTAAATAAACTACTTTTGCACAGCTTTTATGCGTACTCCTTTAATTCTTCTTTTATTGTGCATACTAAAAGTAAATTCAATTTTTGCATTTACTGATACTAGCTCAGCTGACAAAAACAACTTAGCAGTATTTCCTATTGTTGCACGTTCTATAGAGACAGGTTGGGCCTTTGGCATAGTTAATTCCCTTACCTTCCGACCTTTCAAAAAAGATACCACTACGCGTACCTCTAGTCTTCAGTTAATTGGTTTGTATACTACTAATAAACAATTGATTTGTGTATTGAACGGAACTACTTATTTTAAAAAAGAAAAGTATGTTTTAAACTATCAGGTATCATATAGTAATTTTCCGGACAAGTTTTGGGGAATGGGTAAATATACTGAAAACAAAAACATGGAGAAGTATAGTTTTAGGCAATTCTATTTTTACAATCATTTGCAAAGAAAAATTTGGAAGCAATTTTTTGGGGGTGGTATTCTAGAATATCAACGTGTTTTGGATATTGATTATACACCTGGTGGCCTTTTTGACCAACAACAAATAGTAGGAAGAAACGGATATCGCGTTATGGGTATAGGAGCAAGTATAACCTATGACACTAGAAATCATGCATTTGTACCTAATAAAGGTGCTTATGCTCAAGTAGCTGTAACCCATTTTAATCCCATTTTTGGCTCTGACTATTTGTATACTAATATAGTCGTAGATGCAAAGAAATACATTCAAGTGTATAAACAGCATGTATTAGCATTACGCGCATATGGCTTTATAAATGTTGGCAACGAAATTCCTTTAAGAAGTCAGGCTGCCTTAGGAGGCGCTAACGAAATGCGAGGCTATTATGATGGAAGATACAAAGACAATAATATGATCTTAGCCATGATGGAATATCGCGTACCCATCTATAGAAGATTTGGTGCAGCCTTCTTTTGTAGCGGAGGCAATGTTGGTAAAACGCTATCGGATGTAAATTTTGAAGCCTTTAAATTCTGTTATGGAAGTGGGATCCGTTTTGCACTAAATAGGAAGGAAAAATTAAATCTTCGAATCGATTACGGTTTTTCTTTATCCAAGAGTAATGGGCTTTATCTAGAGATTGCCGAAGCCTTTTAACGCTTAAATCCATTTTTTTAATAAATCAATAAACCATTTTCTTTCTATCATAACGGCACCTAGGCTTTCTAAGTGATCTGTATGTACTTGACAATCGATTAATTCAACGCCTTGTTCTTGTAAAAATTGAACAGCTTTGATAAAAGCAAATTTGCTAGCATTTGTCTTTTTAGCAAACATGCTTTCTCCAAAAAATACACTTCCAATTTTTATTCCATAAAGACCGCCAATTAAAGAATCCTCTTGCCAAGCTTCAAAACTAAAGCCATAACCCATTTGATGCAATGTCGTGTAAGCTGTAATTACGTCGTCCGAAATCCAAGTCCCTTCTTGCCCTGGACGATGAATAGTTTTACACGCTTCCATTACTTCTTTAAAAGACTGGTTTATTTTAAAT
>JAURLW010000064.1 GCA_030831005.1 Bacteroidota bacterium | reverse complement strand
CACCAGGTTTATGGAATGCCTTTTATACTACTGATGTAAAGCCTAACGGCAAACTTTGGGATATGTATTCCGACAAGCCAGGAGCTACTGCACCTTATGAGTATAACCTTGGTAGTAATCAATGTGGAAGCACCTCTGCATCAGCTGAAAACTTTTGTTACAACCGTGAGCATTCTTGGCCTAAAAGTTTTTTTGGTGGCGCTAATTCCTATACGATATATGGTTTTCCAATGTATACCGATTTATTTTTAGTGATACCATCGGATGCTTGGGTTAATAGTAAACGAAGTAATTTACCTTATGGTAAAGCCGCGGCGCCTTTCACCTTTACATCCCAAAATGGTTCGCGCATTGGCAATCAAAGCTATGCAGGTGCTCCATCTGGACAATGCTTTGAACCAATTGATTCGTTTAAGGGAGACCTAGCCAGAAATTATTTTTATGTGAGCACACGTTACTTGGGCGATAGTAATCAATTTATTACTTGGGAGATGGCCGACAAGATAAATCTAAAACCTTGGGCTATACAAATGCTTTTAGAATGGCACCACAACGACCCAGTAAGTAAAAAAGAGATCGATAGAAATGAGGCGGTTTATGCTATTCAAAATAACAGAAATCCTTTTATCGACTATCCTTTATTTGCAGATTGTATTTGGGGCACCGGTAATTGTAGCACCTTGAGCATCGATCAACAAGAACAAAAAGCTGTTTTTATTTTTCCTAACCCCGCAAAGCAATATTTTAATCTTGTGGGCGCAGCAAGTGCACAACATGTTCGCGTCCTAGATATGATGGGTAGCGTATTGATGGAATTCAATCCAAGCGCCTACCTACAAATACCCATTGACCAATTAAGCAATGGTATTTATATGGTGGAGGTTGAATTTGCACATGAAAAAATAATTAGAAAATTATTAATTGAAAATTAAAAAAGAGCCCCAAAAATGGGGCTCTTTTTTTATCTCAACAAGGTTACATTTCCTTGGTAGTGCTCTGTTTTGCCATTTTTGAGCGTGGCATCTAGTAAGAAGATATACACACCATTGGGTTGCATTACGCCATTCCATCTGCCATCCCATCCTCTACCTTCAGGATTAGTAGTTTCAAAAATCAACTGGCCCCAACGATTGAAGATAGACATCTTAAAGGCTGTTACGCCTCTTGACAATAAAGATTTAGGGAAGAAATAATCATTTAAGTCATCGCCATTAGGCGTAAAGGTATTGGGCATTTCGATATAACAATCTTTTTTCACTTCTACGCTATCGCTTGTTATACAGCCATCCATATTTGCAGTGATACCATAAATACCCGGATGATAAACTACAATTGAAGATGCGGTATCTCCAGTTGTCCACCAACTTAAGGTATTTGCTTTTGGTATACGATCAAACAATACGATAGGATTACTATTTGGACACATTAGCGTATCAGGACCTAAATCAACCATTGGATAAGGTTTTAGAGTAACTGATTTTTCGTAAGTAGAATCAGGGCATATGCGATAACTTGCAGTTAATTTTACCGTAAAGGTACCGCTACTATCATAGGCATGTAAGATAGAATCGCGATTATAAATTTTAGAATTATCACCAAAATCCCACATCAATTGACGAATACCTAAGGTGTCATATACCGCATAGAACGTGATACCATTTCCCTCACATAGCGAATCTTTATCGGTATAAAACGTAAGGTTAGGTGCAGGATAAACATGAATAATTTGTTTTGCAGAATCAATACACGGCACAAAATCATTTACATACAAAGTAGCGGTATACACCCCAGGTGCTGCATAGGTATGCGTTGCCGTTGGGTTATTATCAAAAGCACCATCACCAAAATCCCATAAGTAAGAAGGCGCTGCAGAGCCCGAAGGTGAATTGAAAGTACTTGTATTCGTAAAGTTGATAGGCGTATTACCGCATATAGAATCTTCGCTTACGATAAAGGAAGCATCTAAAGAGTGACGCGTATCTATCTGTTTTACAACGGTATCTTTACAAACTCCATTAGAGCTGATAAGCGTTACATTTTGCACGGCTTTGATAGGATAAATAACAGTAGTATTTTTTGCCGTATCGCCGGTACCATTACCAAAATCCCAGTTATAACTCATAAAGCCCGACTGAGTAGAATTATTGACAAGCGTAACGGTATCTTCATCACAGCCATATTTTATAGAAAAATCAAAGTCGGCAATGAACGGTGGATTTGTAATCGTAATCGGACCAATTGGTGGCGTAAAACACAAACCTTGGTATACCACAATATTAGAATAGGTACCAGCAGGTAAATACATTTTTATAGCACCTGTATTATCAGAACTTACATTCACTGTAACCAATACCGCATTCTTGACGTATTTCACAACATAATTAGTATTCGGCGTCAAGCCATTTAATTGCACAATGCCATTGCCACCGCATACGGTAGGACTAATACCTAAAAAAGAACTTACAACGGGCAAGCCACCCATAGCAATACAAACCGTATCGCGGGTAGTATCTTGACAACTAGTACCCATCACCGTATAGCAGGTATTGCTCGCAGGAGATACCGTAATTGAAGGTGAGGTACCTAAGGAAGTAGTCGTACCAGTTTGTACCCAATTCAAATTCATGTACGCATCTGGAATTAGGTAATAAGCAATAGGTGTTATGGTATAGTTAGTTGCGGAGGTAGGCGTAAAACGATGACTACTTCTAAAGGCCGTCCATTGTTGAGCATTTCTTCCTGTTACTGGGTGAGCTATAGTACCGGTAGCATTTTGTAAACCTTCGATAGCTAAGCCGCCATTCCAAGTAGTACACAAAGGCGCATTAGCAATATGAATTTCAATTTCATTGGTCGTTTCAAATAAAATAATCTGGAATGATGTTTTTAAAGTCGTGCAGGAGAACATGGGAATATCGCAGAAAGACACGATAAATTTTCTGTTAGGCGCTGTCCCAACCGTAGCATAATCTAAACTTCCGGAAGTTGGAAATATATCTGAATAAAAAGCAGCAATAGAATTTAATAAAGCCGTATTACCTGGAATGCCCCCAGTGATTGACCATGGAGAAAACAAACCTGCATTAGCCGTATTGAAACAAATATACCCGTTAGATGAAAATACACATTGCGAATAGGTATTACCATAAAAAGTAAAAGGAAAGCCAATATTAATGACACCGGTATATAAATCATCTGTAAGAGAAAGGTTGGTTGGAATCCTACCATTTCGTATGGCATTTAAGGTAATGGAAGCTCCCGGACAAATGGTAGTATCGTTTTGCTGAATCGTAACTTGTGCATTGGTTTGAATGCTGCAAATAAACAAGAACAGACCCAGAAAGTATACGCCTAATTTAGACATGGCATTATTGGTTTTATTTGGTGAATTTACCAATTTTTTTCAAGAATAAACCTGCCAAAAAAGCTATTTTCTACTTTTTTTCTGGTCTTCTAATTGCAAATATATGTCTCGTAAACGAGCAGCTTCAATAAAATCAAGGTTTTTGGCTGCCTTTTCCATGGCTTTTTTAGTAGCCGTCAATTGCTTATCTAACTCTTTTACAGAGCTATAGGTAGCATAGGTTTCAGCTGCCAAGGTAGCTTCTGAATCGTTGAGTGCATAGGTAGCTGCTTGTGAACCTTTGATATTTAAAACAGATGTTTGTTGCATAATCTGCTCCACCGTTTTATGCACGGTTTTAGGCGTAATCTGATGTGCTGTATTGAAGCTAATTTGTTTTGCTCTTCTACGATCGGTTTCATCCATCGTGCGTTGCATGCTTTGCGTAATTTTATCAGCATAAAAAATAACGCGCCCTTTTTCATTACGTGCTGCCCTTCCAGCCATCTGAGTTAAAGAACGCTCATCTCTTAAAAAGCCTTCTTTGTCGGCATCTAAAATAGCCATTAAGGTTACCTCTGGTAAATCTAAACCCTCACGTAAAAGATTAACACCCACTACCACATCTAAAACCCCTAATCGTAAATCTCTCAAAATTTCAATGCGTTCCAAGGTGTCTACATCGGAGTGAATATATTTTGACTTGATTTGAATTTTTTGCAAGTACTTATCTAATTCTTCGGCCATACGCTTGGTAAGGGTAGCTACCAAAATGCGTTCTGATAATTTTACGCGTTCATCTATTTCTTCTAATAAGTCATCAATTTGATTAATGCTTGGTCGTATTTCAATCACCGGATCTAAGAGTCCTGTTGGTCGCACAATTTGCTCCACTACTACGCCACCGGTTTTTTCCAATTCATAATTAGCAGGCGTAGCACTTACATAAATAACTTGGTTGACTAATTTTTCGAATTCATAAAAATTCAACGGTCTATTGTCCATAGCCGAAGGCAAACGAAAACCAAAATCCACTAAATTTATTTTTCTAGATCGATCGCCTCCATACATACCACTAATTTGCGGAATGGTAGCATGGCTTTCATCGATTACCAATAAATAATCGTCAGGGAAATAATCTAATAAGCAAAAGGGACGCGTACCGGGTTCTCTTCGATCTAAAAAACGAGAATAATTTTCAATACCACTACAATAACCTAATTCTTGAATCATTTCAATATCGTAGGTAACACGTTCTTTGATTCTATGCGCTTCGTGTGGTTTATTGATCTTTTTAAAATAGTCTACTTGCCTATTCATCTCCTCATAGATTTCAGTGATGATGGCATTCATCTGGTCCTTTGGTGCCACATATAAATTGGCTGGGAAAATAGCCGCCTCTTGCAAACCTTTAATACGCTTACCCGTGGTGATTTCAAAATGATCGATCGCTTCAATTTCATCACCAAAAAAAGTGATGCGCATACCCATATCTGCATAAGGCAAATTAACATCCACCACATCACCTTGTACTCTAAACGTACCTCTGGCAAAATCGCCCTGACTACGCTGATATAAAGCATGAACGAGCTTATGTAAAAACACATTTCTACTTTGCGTATCGCCTACTTGAAAACGAATAATACCATTAGCATAATCAGTAGGATTTCCCATACCATAAATACAAGAAACCGATGCTACCACGATAATATCTCTTCTACCACTGAGCAAACTAGAGGTTGCGCGCAAGCGCAATTTTTCTACTTCTTGATTGATGGAAAGATCCTTTTCAATATACGTGTCGGTAGTTGGCAAATACGCTTCGGGCTGATAGTAATCGTAATACGAAACAAAATACTCTACAGCATTGTCTGGGAAAAACTGTTGCAATTCGCCATACAATTGCGCCACCAATGTCTTGTTGTGGGTAAGTACTAAAGTAGGTCTTTGAATATCTTGAATAACATTGGCAATAGTAAATGTTTTACCGGAACCCGTAACCCCCAATAAGGTTTGATGCATTTCGCCTTCATTCAAACCCTTTACAAGCGCCTGAATGGCTTCTGGTTGGTCGCCAGCGGGAGGATAAGGTCGATGAATTTGAAACATAATACAAAGATGCGAAAAATTAAAGATAAGGGAACAGGAAAATATTTTGGGATAGCAGAACAAGAACTTAAACCAATAAAAACCGTATCTTAGAGAAAACCAATTGGCTATGTGGCAACAAATTTTACAATACTTATTTATTAAAAAGAAACATCCAGATGCACCCAAAAGCATTGATTTGAAATTGATGCATGGCATGAATCGAATTTCTATTTTAATTTTTCTAATTGCTGTAATTGTAATGCTAGTGCGCTTGTTGCGCCATGCTTAATACAGCGTTTGCTGCAGCAACTGATGCATTTTTAGAACCCAAGGCGGTCCACAATTCGGCATAGTCGGCTTGTAATTGCTGTTGGGTATGCTCATCCATTAAGAGCTTTTGCAAATGAACTTGCAAGTTTTTTGTATTTAAATCATCTTGAATTAATTCCGGAACTATCGATCGATTCATGATTAAATTAGCCAAGGCTATAAATTTAATTTTGATGAAGCGCTTAGCTAACCAAAACGAAATAGGATTTCCTTTATAACATACCAATTGTGGTACTCCAAACAATGCTGTTTCTAAAGTTGCCGTTCCGCTTGTAACGATGGCTGCAGAAGCTTGTTGCACAATGTCATAGGTTCTATTAGGCACTAATAAAACACCTTCTGCAGGCATCCATGTTTTATAGAAAGCAGCGTCCATACTTGGAGCCTGAGCAATAACAAATTGATATTCGGGAAACAAAGGTACCAGCGATAACATAATGGGTAGCTTAGCGGCAATTTCTTGTTTTCTACTACCGGGCAATAAGGCAATAATAGGTTTCGTTGAAAGTGCTGTTCCTTTACCTTTTTGTTTTGCTTCCGTAATCACTTCAATTAAAGGATGACCAACATAATCTACTTCAAAATTCCATTGCTTAAAATAAGCTACTTCAAATGGCAAGATCACTAAGAGCTTGTCTACAGAAGCTTTCAAGCTATGTACACGCTTTTCTTTCCATGCCCATACTTGAGGTGAAATATAATACACCACTTTAATGCCTTGCTGTTTTGCCCAAGTTGCAATACGCATATTAAACCCAGGATAATCAATCAACACTAATACATCAGGTTGAAACTGAAGAATATCTTCTTTGCAAAATGATAAATTTCGTAGTATGGTTTTTAAATGAAATAAAACTTCTACAAAACCCATGAAGGCTAAGTCCTTATAGTGTTTCCTCAACGTAGCACCGGCAGCTTCCATCGCTTCTCCACCCCAACATTGAATAGTAGCTTGGGGATCTTTTACATGCAAGGCTTTAATGAGATTACTCCCATGCAAATCGCCACTGGCCTCACCGGCTATGATATAATACTTCATGGCTATTTACCAAACATATTTTAAAAGTAAAATAAGTAATGCAAATAAAATGGTAGCAGACAAAACACCTTTCGCTGTTTGATCGGCTCTGCGATTATAATAATAGAAAAAGGGAATCAAATTCGTTAAGATAGAAAGACTCAACACTTTAGCTGCATTAGTATGGCTTTGCATTAAGCCTTTTAAAAAAGCTGCCAAAGGTATATCTTGATGTAATAATACAAATACCAATAAGAACCCAAACGCGGGTGCTAGCAGTCCTAACACAAATCCTAATAGCGCATTATTTTTTAACATGTTTTCTTTTTAGATGTTACAAACTTACAAAAAAATCAAGTTTAACAAGGTTTTGAATTTTGCTATTAGCCGAAATAAATTAAAATTGGTAACTTTACCATCTATCTTATAATATTGAATACTATGAATTTTAATTTAAAACAAATGCCGGAAAGAACGGCTCGACCAAGAACTAATGGACTAACCATGATTATGGATAAAGGATTAGGTCTGGATGAAGTACGCAATTTTTTATCTACTTCTCTTCCTTATGTCGACATTGTTAAATTAGGTTTTGGCACTTCATACGTTACGAGTAATTTAAAAGAAAAATTAGCTATCTACAAAGAACATAATGTGCCGGTATATTTTGGCGGTACTTTATTTGAAGCTTTTATTATTCGCGATCAATTTCAAGATTATATCGATGCAATGAAGGAATATGGCATTGATCATGTAGAAGTTTCTGATGGCTCTATGGATATCGATCATAAAGAAAAATGTGAGTATATTAGTGCATTAGCTAAACACGCTACGGTATTATCGGAAGTAGGTTCTAAAGATGCCGCTCATATTATACCGCCCTACAAATGGATTGAATTGATGCGTGCAGAATTAGAAGCTGGATCGAGCTATGTTATTGCAGAAGCACGCGAAGCGGGTAATGTAGGCATTTACAGAGGAAGTGGTGAAGTAAGAGAAGGATTGGTACAAGAAATTTTAACTCAAATTCCATCTGAAAAAATCATTTGGGAAGCACCGCAAAAAGCACAACAATTATACTTCTTAGAATTATTAGGTGCCAATGTAAATTTAGGCAATATTGCACCGCATGAAGTTATAGCTTTGGAAGCTATGCGTATTGGATTGCGTGGCGACACCTTTCATTTATACTTAAATAAATAAAATTTGAGCGCATACGGATTAATAGGTCATCCACTTTCCCATTCATTTTCACCTGCATATTTTGAAAAGAAATTTGCAGAACTAAATCGAAATGATTCGTATGCGTTATTTCCCCTTCAAGATATCCAAGCATTACCGGCACTTATCCAAGCACATCCAGAGCTTGTTGGGCTTAATGTAACGATTCCTTATAAAGAAGCGGTCATTACCTTTTTAGATGATATTGATGCCACGGCACAAGCTATTGGCGCTGTTAATGGCATTAGTATTAGACATGGAAAGTTATTTGGTTTTAATACCGATTGGATAGGTTTTTCTAAAAGTATTAGCCCCTTATTAAAGGAAAATAAATCTTATAAAGCACTCGTATTGGGAACTGGAGGTGCATCTAAAGCAGTTCAATTTGCCTTAAGCCAATTACAAATTCCGTATCAATTAGTAAGTAGAAAAACGACTGCCCATGCCCTAAGTTACGATGCGCTTAGTCCCTCTATCATCAAGGAGCACACACTCCTTATTAATACCACGCCTGTGGGTATGTATCCCAACACAAATGCATGTCCACTACCCAATACCGATGCTCTATGCGAAAAGCATATTGTTATCGACCTAATTTATAATCCAAGCGAAACAAGTTTATTGCAAAAAGCCGACGCCCAAGGTGCGATAATAAAAAATGGGTATGAAATGCTCTGTCTGCAAGCAGATGCTTGTTGGGAAAAGTGGCAACTAGCCTAGCCTACTGAATAATACACACAAGTAGTAAGAAAATTGCGAACGAAAGGAATTGCTTTTATAAAAGTGAATTGAACGCGCGCATCTAATCCAAATTTATATTTATAAATAGGATTGATAAGATAGTGGCGATTATTAATTATGCTTAATCCAGATGCTTTTACAATTCGTTCAAATCGCTCAATAGAAATACGTGTCGATTTAATCTCTAACAACTCTCCTATCTTCCCACTTGTTTCTCCGCCTAATTTTAAAATACCAGCATAAAGAAAATTAGGAAGCAAATGATAATAAGGCAATTTGCTTGTAAATTTGTTTAGGGCTAATTGTTGGTGGCCACCAAAAGGCATTTGCCATGGCGGAAAACCAAAAAATATTTGTCCCGATGGTGCTAATAATTTTTTTAGATGCGGAATAAAAGCTTCTTGATTGGGAATATGCTCAATTGCATCTTTTAAAATGATAAGATCAAAATAGTTTTGAAATTGGCTCACAAAAGAAGCTTCATAAACATCTTGATTAATAAACTGCACCTTGCCTTGACTAATTTCATTAGCAAAATAATCATTGGCAATATCAATGCGTATTTGATCTAAATCAACTCCAACACATTGACATCCTCTTGCAATAAATGGTTTTAAAACACCGCCTTCGCCACAACCAATTTCCAAAACCTTTAATCCGGATTGAATTGTTTTAGTTTCATTGATGAACGCTAAAACGTAGGCTTCTGAATTTTCTACTTGTTGTGTAAAACGTAATTTACTATCGAGATGATGTTCTAATGCCACTAGAAAAATATTTTAATATACAAGATACTTATTTCTTATGAGTTGAATCTAAAAATAAACCTAATTGGTGATTGATACTGGCGTCATGAATTTGTTCAAATACTTGTTTGATCAATTGAGGGTCTAAACCTTTCAATGCAGCCGTATGTGTTTTAGAGGCAATAATTTCTCTCCAGCGCTCAGGTTGATATGCACTTAAATTCATTTCTTTTTTTAGTACCCCTAATTGATTGCTCAATTCCATTCTACGCGCAATCAAAGCAATGATTTCATCATCTACACTATCCATCAATTGACGATAAAAATCTAATTGTGCTAATTGATTAGAAGCTTCTAAATGGGGTGTTCGTATTTTCAGTTCTTGAATTAAAACAGCTAATGCTGCTGGTGTAATTTGTTGCGCTGCATCACTTAATGCCGAACTCGGATTAGGATGTGTTTCTATCATCAAGCCATCAAAACCCATATCCATT
>JAURLW010000063.1 GCA_030831005.1 Bacteroidota bacterium | reverse complement strand
TTAAATTTGAGTGTAATGCCGAATATAGATATGATATTTTACAGTTATTTGGAGGCACCATAAAGATGAACGGAGCCATATTTACAGACGCTGGTAACATATGGATGAGTAGAAGTTCTGAAAAGCCTAACACGCAATTTTTATTTAATCAAGCATTTAATAATTTAGCAATCTCTTCAGGAACTGGTATTCGATTAGATTTTGCTGGTTTTGTGATATTACGATTTGATGCTGCTTTCCCAATAAAACAAGCAAGTCCTAATGCATTGAATACTTGGCAGATAAAAAATATTGATATCTTTAACCCTACTTGGAGAGCCAATAATCTAATTTTTAATTTTGCAATTGGCTATCCTTTCTAAACCTTTGCTTATATTGCAATAAAATAAGGCATATTCTATGCGAAATATTAAATTAATTGAAGTTAAATCAGAAATAGGAGCAGGTACTCGAGGCGCTAGTTTAGGTGTAGATGCTATAAAAATTGCTGCGCTCGATTACATGAGTAGTTTTTTTGTCAACTTTCCTTCTCAAATAGTTGAAACAGAGAATCGCTTGTTATACGAACCCATCGAATCGCCTTACGCAAAACGTATTAAGGGTATTAATACGATGTATGAACGTGTTTCTGAAGCGGTTTCCTCTACTATCAAATCTGGTGTATTTCCCATCGTATTAGCTGGAGATCATAGCACGGCTGGTGGTACCATAGCTGGACTAAAAATGGCAAAGCCGAAACAAGAATTAGGTGTTATTTGGGTAGATGCTCATGCTGATTTGCATACGCCTTATACCACACCAAGTGGTAATATGCACGGTATGCCATTAGCTACAGCATTGGCTGAAGATAATATTGAAAATCAAATGCATCACCCTGATGAACAAACCATCAAATACTGGGATTCGCTTAAAAATATTGGTAAAATTCATCCGAAAATTAAACCAGAGAATATTGTTTATATAGCTCTTCGTGATTATGAAAAGGAAGAAGAAGCTATTATTAAACAAAATAATATCAAAGTAATAACAGTTGCAGAAATCCGTAAGAAAGGTGTTATGCATGCAGTTCGTCAAACTTTACTACACTTATCTAATTGCGATCAAATCTATTTGTCTTTTGACGTAGACTCTTTAGATAGTGCCATTTCAAGAGGTACTGGAACGCCCGTAATAAATGGACTAAAAGAAAGAGAAGCAGAGGATTTAGTTGCAACGCTTATGCAAAATCATAAAATTTGCTGCTTAGAGATTACGGAGGTAAATCCTACATTGGATAAAGAAAACTTAATGGCCGAAATTGCTTTTAATATCTTACAAAGAAGCGTCAACCAATTGTTGATGAACTAAAAAATAAAGGAGGAAATTTTTCCTCCTTTATTTTTTTATTGTCACTTTAAAAGATTTTAATTTGAATACCAGATCTTTTTCGTCTTTAACGATAACGTCATTTATAAACAAGGTATCGCCAATTTTGGAATGATTTAGAATATAGCTTAAATGATTTTCATTCATTACAGCACCTTTATTATTGTAGGAAGAATAATCAGGAACAATTATGGCGTTGCCAATAGAATCTTCATATAAATTTCGCTCTGCCAATACCATGTCAAACGATAGTACGCTATAAATCTTTTTTGAAGAATCAACTGATTGCAAAGGGGTTTTTATCAGCGAGTCAAATACGCGCTTTGTCATATACTTATCTCCATAGGTATTGTCACCCCAATAAGCCCAAATTGTTTTGGGTTTTTTGTTGGTAATTTCTATACTGCTTTTCTGAATAGTTGTTTTACCTTTTTGAGCAACAGCATAAAAAGCAGTACAAAGAATTAGTATAGTAATTAAGTTAGCTTTCATAAACAATTACATTATAAAAGTTTTAAACTTTCTTCAATGGTTTTAATTTTAGCCATAGCATCCGCTTGTTTCTTTTGTTCAATTGCTATAACTTCTGGCTTAGCATTCTGAACAAATTTTTCATTGCTTAATTTTTTCTCTACACTTTGCAAGAAACCAATGAAATATTGTAAATCCTTTTCCAATTGAGCTTTTTGAGCTTCTGTATCTATAGTTGTATCATTTAAAAGTACATACAATTTATCAACACCTACCACTAAAGAAATACCACCTGCAACAGGTTCTTTCGTCATTTCAATAGAACTCGCATTGATTTGCTTAGCTAATAATCCTAATACTGAAGTATAAACAAGTTCCTGATCCGATGTAATGTATAAAGCAATTGACTCTTTAGGTTTTACATTATTCTTATTTCTGGCATCACGAATGGCCGTAATTACTGATTTTAAATGATTGCCTTGTTGAATGATAGCCTCATTTACAGTCGATTGTTCTATAGTTGGCAATTGTCTTACCATTAGGTCATCACCCGCAGCACGATCTGATAATGCATGATAAATTTCCTCGGTGATAAAAGGCAAATAAGGATGTAACAATTGTAATAGAGATTCGTAAATAGCTAATGTTTTGGCATAGGCAGTTTTAGGAAAACCTTTATCTACTGCAGGTTTTACCCACTCTAAATACCAAGAACAAAAATCATCCCAAATTAGAGAATAAATAGTTTTTAAAGTCTCTGATAATTTAAACTCCTCTTCATATTTATCAATAACCAGTCTAGTCGCAATAATCTGCTGTTCCATCCATTGAATTGCAAAATCATGCGTAGCATCCATTGGTTCATCTACCAATTTTGCTTCCCACATTTTAGTTAATTTCAGAGCATTCCACATTTTGTTGCAGAAATTTCTTCCTTGCTCTAGCATAGCTTCATCATATAGTAAATCGTTACCAGCGGGTGATGAAATCAATACGCTGAAACGAACCGCATCTGTTCCAAATGTATCAATCAAAGCAAGTAAATCAGGTGAATTACCTAATGATTTACTCATTTTACGACCCATTTTATCTCTAACAATACCCGTGAAATAAACTTTTTCAAAAGGTATTACTTGCTTGTAATTTGTACCCGCCATAATCATTCTAGCTACCCAGAAGAAGATAATTTCTGGTGCGGTAACTAATGTTTGTGTAGGATAATAATATTGAAGTTCTTTATTTTGCTCATCTGCATTCCATCCAAAAACTTCCATGGGCCATAACCAACTACTAAACCAAGTATCTAAACAATCTTCATCTTGTTTTAGATCATTAATGCTTAATGATGGATGAGAATCATTTATTTTATCTAAAAGATCTGCTTCATTTTTGGCAACAATCATAGTGCCATCTGGCAAATACCAAGCAGGTATTCTATGTCCCCACCACAATTGTCGGCTAATACACCAATCCTTGATGTTTTCCATCCAATGGCGGTAAAGATTTTTATATTTACTAGGTACAAATTCTATGCTAGCATTGGGTGATAAAACAGCTTCTAAAGCTGGTTTTACCAATTCGTCCATTTTACACCACCATTGCATGCTTAACCTTGGCTCAATCACCACATCTGTTCTCTCCGAATAACCAACTTGATTGGCATAAGGTTCCGTTTTTACTAAATGACCTAGTGCCTCTAATTCTGCAGCTATTTTTTTGCGAACTACAAATCGATCTTCGCCCACAAATAACTGAGCTGCTTCGCTCATTGTACCATCAGCATTAATGGTGTCAATAACCGATAATTTATGTTTTATACCTAAATTATAATCGTTAATATCATGTGCTGGAGTTACTTTTAGTGCACCTGTACCAAATTCCATATCGATGTAATCATCAAAAATGATAGGAATTTTTCTATTAATTAAGGGAACAAAACAATGTGCACCTTTTAAATGCGCATATCGAGGATCGTCAGGATGTACACAAATGGCAGTATCTCCCAAAATGGTTTCTGGTCGTACTGTAGCAATTGTAATATAAGCTTCTTCAGGAGTATCTAATTTATATCGAACGTGGTATAAATTAGATTGTGTTTGTTTGAAAATTACCTCTTCATCACTCAATGCTGTTTGGGCCTTAGGATCCCAATTAATCATTTTTACACCACGGTAAATAAATCCTCTTTCATACAAATCATTGAATACTCTAATTACAGCAGCATAGTAATCGGTATCCATAGTAAAATGGGTTCTATCCCAATCTAAGGCACAACCTAATTGTCGAAGCTGTTCTAATATTATTCCGCCATATTTTTCTTTCCAAGCCCATGCATGAGTTAAGAAATCAGCTCTACTTAATGTATTTTTATCAATTCCCTGTTCACGTAACATAGCCACTACCTTTGCTTCTGTAGCAATAGAAGCATGATCGGTACCGGGCACCCAACACGTATTAAAGCCTTTCATTTTAGCTCTTCTTATAAGTGCATCTTGAACGCTATTATTTAAAGCATGACCCATGTGTAAGACACCCGTAACGTTAGGTGGAGGCATTACTATGGTGTAAGCAGGTCTGTCATCGGGAACAGATTTAAAATATCCATTTTTTTCCCAATGTTGATACCATTTAGCCGCAGCTTCTTGATGCTGAAAATTCTTACTTAAGTCCATAATTAATCACTAGAATATAGACTCAAAGATACTATCTATACTCCATATTTTGAAACGCTAAAGAGGTATTATTAATAAGGGAAAAACTATAGATTAGGATGGTTTTTTACAAATTGAAGCACATAGTAGGCTATCAATTTTCCAATACTTGGATCTGTTGGTCCACCTTCAATCTGGTAGGCGCCTTCACAAATATGAAAATAAGCGCAATTTTCTTGAGCACTAATGGTTTTTATAAAATTCATTACACTGTTTGCCGAAAAACCGATGGGAGCATAAGCGCTCGAATTGACCTTAGCAATAGCATCTACATCTAATTCGAAACCAAATTTTTTATTAGAAATAGTGCCAATCGCAGTTAATAATTGATCTAACTGTTGAGTTTCATTTAAGTTTAATAAGTCTTCATACCAGTTAATATTACATGCATTAGATTGCAATGCACTGAATTGATAAGCACTGGTATAATTTTGATGCAAGCCCCACAAAACATACTGATCTAAATATTGCTTTGATTTTGCATAACTAAATCCATTTCCACTATGCCTACCTTCTAATGCTCTAAAATCGCTATGAGCATCGATATTAATAACATTTATAGCCTGATGTTGATCTTCTGAAAGGGCTTTTAATAAAGGATAGGCATTATTATGACCTCCACCAATTACAATTGGAATTTTATTATAGGATAAGATTTTGGAAACAAGTTCAGATACGGATTGATCTATCGTCTCTACCAAAGCTCTTAATTCCTCCACTTTATCGTCTTTATGTTTCACATATGTAGCGCTAAAATCAAAAGCTCCTAAAATTAATAAGTGTGCTGGATTAAAAAAAGAATTGGATTGGGTATTCAAAAGTGCTTTTAAGGCCCATTCAAAAGCGGTATGCGCCCCAGGTCGACCAAAATTAGCACGAACACCAAAATCTTCTGGAATACCTATTAAAACATATTTTGAAGCATTATCAGCAAGTGCTTCTATGCTTGCTCCATCTTCCAAACAAGTAACTGATTCCCCAAATTTAGTTTCACCTGCTCTAGTTTGAACATAGGAAAGCAGCTTCTTTTTGGTATATATAGAAAACGGAATAGACATACCCAAAGCTACTATCATTTTTTATTATACCCACATACCTACAAAAAAAATATTATTCAATACCTTTGCTTTAATAAATTTTAAATACCTATGTACCCAATAGAAATTGTAGCTCCAATGAAACAAGAGCTTACCAACCAAGGATTCCAAGAATTACTTTCAGCTACCGATGTAGAACAAAGTATTAATAAAGGCGGCACTACCCTAGTAGTACTCAACTCTGTTTGTGGTTGTAGCGCAGGAACAGCTCGTCCGGGCGTTATAATGGCTGTGCAAAATGCAACAAAAAAACCAGGTCAATTAACTACAGCTTTTGCAGGTTATGATACGGAAGCAGTTGCAAAAATTAGAGAATATTTATTGCCATATCCTCCATCTTCACCTTGTATTGCCCTGCTAAAAGATGGACAATTAGTGCATATGATCGAAAGACATATGATAGAAGGCAGACCAGCGCAAATGATTGCTTCTAATCTTCTGCAGGCATTTGAAGATCATTGTTAATAGTTAAGGCATTCGAAAGAATGCCTTTTTTAATGTTATCATTTCTATCCATTTCAAAAATTGTATCTTTGAACCTTCAAAATTGTCCAATTTGCAGAAAATCATTATCATAACTGCTCCTTCAGGATCTGGAAAATCAACCCTTGTTAAGCGTTTATTAGATGCTATGCCCGAGTTGAGTTTCTCTGTTTCTGCTTGTACGCGTTCTCCTCGAGGCAATGAGCAACATGGTGTAGAATATTATTTCATATCCGTAGAGGAGTTTAAGCAGCATATTCAACAAGATGATTTTATTGAATGGGAAATGGTTTATGAAGGCAAATATTACGGAACATTAAAAACGGAAATCGATAGAATTATCAATGCGCAGCTAATACCGCTTGTAGATATCGATGTAAAAGGAGCCTTAAAAGTTAAACAACAATATGAACATGCCTTATCTATTTTTATAAAAGCACCTAATTTAGAAATACTAAAAGAACGCCTAATTAAAAGAGGTACAGACTCAGCAGAGAGTATCCAAGAACGATTGGATAAAGCGTCTGAAGAACTTCAATTTGCATCCCAATTCCACACCACTTTAGTAAATGATGATTTAGAATTAGCTGCGAAGGAGTTAATTCAGCTTGTAAAATCATTTTTATATGTATCTTAGTAAAAAATAAGTTCCAAACATGGACATCACTGAATTAGTTATCTATATTATTAGTTGTATTTTATTAATTGGCTTTTTTGCAGGTACAGAAATTGCCTTTATTACTGCCAACAAATTATCTATTGAACTTCAAAAAAAGCAAGGAACAACTTCTGGAAGAATTATCTCCAAGTTTATGATGAATCCTGCAGAGTTTATTGGCACCAGCTTGATTGGCATTAATATCGTACTAGTGGTGTATGGCTTATTAATGACGGAGCTCACCAAACCTCTATTTGAGTTATTACCAGAGGCCCTCAACAAGCAATTTATTCATTTGTTTTTGGACACCTTAATTGCCACAGTTTTCATTCTCGTTTTTGCCGAATTCTTACCTAAGGCTATATTTAGAGCAAAAGCTGATAGTGCTTTGAAGATATTTAGCATTCCTATGTATCTCCTTTATTTATTGCTTTTCCCTATTGCTAAATTATTCGTTAGTATTTCTGAATTTATATTAAAATATTTATTCAATGTTCGTATAAAAGAAAATCAAATTATCTTCAATCGTGTTGATCTAGAAGTGTTTGTTAAGCAATCTTTACACGGTCATGAAAATGATAATAATGAAGTGAACACCGAACTTTTTGAAAATGCATTGTACTTAGTGAATGTAAAAATTCGCAAATGTATGATACCAAGAAATGAAATTGAAGCCGTAGAGGTAAATGCAGATATAGCAAAGGTTAAAGCTCAATTTATTAAGACTAAATTATCAAAAATCATAGTTTACGAAGGTAATATTGACAATATTATTGGCTATTTACACCATTTAGATCTCAACAGAAAACCTGCCAATATCAGAGAGATTCTACACACCATTCATGCAGTTCCAGAAACTATGAGTGCCGTAGATTTAATGAATAGCTTTACCAAGGAACGTAAAAGTATAGCTTGGGTTGCCGATGAGTTTGGTGGCACTGCAGGTATAGTAACCATGGAAGATGTTTTGGAAGAAATCTTTGGCGATATTAATGACGAGTATGATGTTGAAGAATATGTAGAAAAGCAATTGTCAGAAAATGAATTTATTTTCTCTGGTAGATTAGAACTAGACTATCTCAATGAGAAATACAATTTTAATTTCGAAAGTGAAGATTCGGAGACGCTTTCAGGCTACATTATTGCTAATCATGAAACCATTCCAAAACGTAAAGATCGTATCATCATTGATCACTACGAGTTTGATATTTTGTTAGTAACCGAAACCCGAATTGATACGGTAAAAATTAAAGTACTTGCTAAATTGTAACGCATATGTCTATCCTAGCTCCTTTTAACCTCCAACAATGGATTGCAGATCATAAAGATCTTTTGAAGCCACCTGTTGGTAATGCTTGTATCTACAAACAAGCTGGTGATTTTATTGTAATGGTGGTTGGCGGACCCAATAGTAGGAAAGATTATCACTACAACGAATCAGAAGAATTATTCTATCAATTAGAAGGTACTATTGAAGTGAAAATCATAGAAGATGATCAACCTAGAACCATTGTTTTAAACCCTGGTGAAATATTTCTACTTCCAGCAAAAGTTCCTCATTCTCCGCAAAGAGGTCCAAATACCGTTGGCTTAGTCATTGAAAAAGTTAGAAAAGGTAAAGAAATAGATGGATTTTTATGGTTTTGTGAGCAATGTAATACCAAATTATATGAAGAATACATGGAGTTGACGGATATCGTACAGCAATTACCTCCTGTAATGCAACGCTTCTATTCCGACGAAAACAAAAGAACCTGCAAAGCATGTAATCATGTAATGCAAGCTCCTGAACTGAAAAAATAAGCTGAAAATTGTAATTAATAGACCTAAAAAATTATTTTTGTAAAAAATAACCCTAATCATGTCACATCATCACAAAACACCAAAAGACACTAGTTCAAAACCTTCTCTTGTAGCTCCTTTTTTCCTAGTTGCTATTGTAGCAGGCTTATTCATCGCAATCGTAAATTTCGTAAGCGCTATGAGTGAGCACGAAGGTGGTCATGAAGCAAATCATGAAACTACAGAACATGTTGTTGCTCCTGAACATGCAGCTGCTGACACAACTCACACAGCAACGGAAGATACTACCGCTACTCATCACTAATATATCCTCGCCGTAAATGCAATCAAATAAAACCTATGTAATTACTGGCGCTGCTGGTTTTATTGCGAGTTATCTTGTTGGTTTTTTAAACCGACAAGGAATTGATCATTTAATTTTAGTAGATGACTTTTCTCGTACCGATAAAGAAGCCAATTTATCGGATAAGAAATATCTTCAAAAAATAGAACGATCTGTTTTTTTTGATTGGTTAAAAACCAATACTAGTCCTATAGATGGAATTTTTCATTTAGGCGCGAGAACCGACACCACGGAAATGAATTATGCAATTCATGAAGAATTAAATGTTGTTTATTCTCAGCGTATTTGGAATTGGTGTGCAGAAAACAACATTCCTATAGTATATGCTTCTTCTGCTGCAACCTACGGTAATGGCGAATTGGGTTATGTTGATAATCATGAAATCGTAGCGCAACTAAAACCTTTGAATCCATACGGGGCTTCTAAAAATAATTTTGACATTTGGGCATTAAAACAAAGTGTAGCACCGCCATTCTTTGCTGGTGTTAAGTTTTTTAATGTATATGGCCCTAATGAGTATCATAAAGGTAGAATGGCATCTGTAATTATGCATGCCTTCAATCAAATACAGTCAAAAGGGTCAATGACCTTGTTTAGATCACATCATCCCGATTTTAAAGATGGAGAGCAAATAAGGGACTTTATTTATGTTAAAGACATTGTGTCTATTTGTGTTTGGTTAATGGAAAACCAACCATCAAATGGCTTATATAATGCTGGTACTGGTAAAGGTAGGACTTTTGTGGATCTAGCAAAAGCTTTATTTACAGCTCTAGAAAAGCCTACTGACATTCAATTTATTGATACTCCAATTGATATCAGAGATAAATATCAATACTTCACCCAAGCAGATACCAACAAATTAAGAGCTGCAGGTTATCCTACACCTTTTACTTCCTTAGAAGATGGTATTAAAGAATATGTTACGGAATATCTTTTAATGCATACTTATTTCTAATCATGCAGTTACCTCAAAGAGATTATTACGCTGTTATTTTTATTTCTATTAAATCATCTAATGATGAAGGTTATGAGGCATTAGATGCAGCTACCCTTGAATTGGCCCAACAACAAAAAGGTTATCTAGGTCATATTTCATCTTTTGATGGTAAAAAGCAGATTTTTATTTCTTATTGGGAGAGTGAAGAAGCAATACGTGTTTGGCAGAATAACGAAATTCATAAAGCCGCTAAAGCAAAAGCTCAGGTATGGTATGATGCATTTATAAGCCAAGTTTGCAAAGTAGAACATGCTTCTTTTCACCATGCAGCTAAACTGTCAAGCTAAGAACTTCTTGTACATGTTCTTTTAAATAAGCCACGATTAAGGAATTCATCGTAAGATATGCATTTTTAAATTGCTCGTCTAAGGCATTAAATTGCGGCAATTGATCGTAAAGTTTAGTAAATAATTCTAACGTATGGGCAGCTTTAAATATAGAATGGTGCTGTACATATTCTACTAATACCTTGTCCAAAATAAGTACCATTTTATAATCCCCCACTACTTTCAGGCCCTCCATAAATTCAGGAATCAAACTCACATATTCATTATGAATGAATTGAATAAATCCTCCTGATGGCACATGCATCATGATATAATGGTGAATGACAAAAGCTTTCTGAATAGGATTTAATTGGTCTAATAAATCAAAAGATTGATCTTGATATATTTTTTCATGAAATGGTGCGGCAACGAAATCAATAATTGCTTCATCAGATTGATTAGCTAATATTTCAGACCATTCGGTTATAGCTATTGAAGGTTTCATAGAAGGCTAAAATTACAAATAACATGATAAAAATTGGTTGGAACTACTATTATTTTAATAATTAAAAAATTACTTTTACATACTTAAACCAATTTGATGCAACGCATATATTTTGACAATGCGGCAACAACGGCCCTGTCTGCAGAAGCACTTCAAGCAATGATGCCTTATTTAACTGAAAAGTTTGGCAATCCATCCTCTATTTATTCTTATGGTAGAGAAAGCAAGATGGCTATAGAGCAAGCAAGAAAAAGTGTTGCCAAAATTTTAAATACTAGTCCTGGCTCCATATTCTTCACTTCAGGTGGAACAGAAAGTAGCAATACTGCAATTTTAGCATCTGTTCATGATTTAGGTTGCAAGCATATTATCACTTCACCCATTGAGCATCATGCTACATTGCACACGGTAGAGCATTTAGCCGCACATGGAGCAGTAAGCGCTAGTTATGTTAAATTAACATCGAATGGGCATTTTGATTTAGAACACCTAGAAGAACTATTGGCCTCTAGCAAAGAAAAAACCTTGGTTACCCTTATGCATGCCAATAACGAAATAGGCAACTTAATGGATATTAAGGCAGTAGGATTGTTATGTAAAAAATACAATGCTATATTCCATAGCGATACGGTACAAACGGTAGGTCACTACCCTATAGATTTAAAAGAAACCCATGTGCATTTTATAAATGGTGCGGGTCATAAGTTTCATGGACCAAAGGGAGTGGGCATCTTATACATCAATGAAGACATCAGTATAAAACCATTAATTAGTGGCGGAGCACAAGAGCGTAATATGCGTGCAGGCACAGAAAATTTATATGGCATTGTGGGTTTTGCAAAAGCTTTAGAAGATGCTACGCATAATCATGATATCGATAAAGCACATATCTTATCCTTGAAGTATTATATGGCAGATGCATTACAACAGACATTTCCAGAACTACTTTTTAATGGAGACACCAAAGGTGATAGCCTTTACACCGTTTTAAATGTAGCCTTCCCACATACTCCAAAAACAGAAATGTTGTTATTCAACTTAGATATGGCAGGTATTTGTATAAGTGGTGGAAGTGCCTGCAGTAGCGGCGCTAGTAGTGTAAGCCATGTGATTAAAAATATTCATGGAGAAAAGGCAAATAGTCTTGTGCCAATTCGATTTTCATTCTGCAAACACAATACCCAAGAAGAGATAGACTTGGTCATAGAAAAGTTAAAAGAACTAATATAAAAAAAGGGGTTACAGTTGTAACCCCTTTTTAATTAAGTATGATAAAGATTAAAATCTTTCTAAACCACTGAAGAAGAAATTACCTTCAATTTCAGCATTTTCATCACTATCAGAACCATGCACAGCGTTTTCACCTATAGATGTTGCATATGCTTTACGAATAGTACCTTCTGCAGCTTCAGCAGGATTAGTAGCACCGATTAAAGTTCTGAAATCAGCTACTGCATTATCTTTTTCTAAAATAGCAGCAACAATTGGTCCGCTACTCATAAATTCAGTTAGTTCGCCATAAAATGGACGAGCACTGTGTACCGCATAAAATTGTCCAGCTTGAGCAAGACTTAATTGCGTGTATTTCATTGCCACAATACGGAATCCTCTGTCATTAATCATTTTTAAAATTGCACCAATATGACCATTGCGAACTGCATCTGGTTTAATCATGGTAAAAGTTCTGTTGGTTGCCATAGCTATTAAATTTTTGTTTTTGCGATGCAAAGATAAGATTAGATTTTCGAAATGCGAAAAAGATGATTAATTTTAGCATCTTTGTAAGAATATGAAACCAATCGTTGAAGTTGTTGCCCAACTAAACACACCTAAAAAAATAGCGATTACTTGCCACTATAGGCCTGATGGAGATGCTATTGGTAGTATTTTAGGCTTATTCCACTATTTAAGCCTTAAAGGGCATGAAGTAATGCCAATTACACCTAATGAAGTGCCTGATTTTTTATCGTTTTTACCTGGATTTGATACCCTTGTAAATTTTGAGGCTTTGCCTTCAAAAGCTACAGCGTTCATAGAAGCTGCTGATTATATATTTTGCTTAGATTATAATAATTTATCTCGAGTACATGCATTAACACCCGTTTTAGAAGCTGCAACCCAAGATTTAATACTAATTGACCATCATTTGCAACCGAGTGAAGTATTTGCTTATGGAATCAGCGATTCCTCAAAAAGTAGTACATGTGAAATGGTTTACGATTTTATAGATGCCGCTGGTGATGCCCATTTAGTAAATGAGCAAATTGGAACCTGTATTTACACCGGAATGTTAACGGATACAGGGTCTTTTAGATTCCCAAGTACTTCAGCCCGTGTTCATGAGATTATTATGCACCTGAAAAACAAGGGTTTACAACATCATTTGGTGCATGAAGCAGTCTATGACAATTGGACCTTGAACCGGTTACAGTTTATGGGTTTTGTTTTAAGCCAAAAAATGGAAATTTTCCCAAGCATACATAGCGGCATCATTGCCCTTTCATCGGAAGAAATGGAGCGTTTCCAACTTCAAAATGGAGATACCGAGGGATTGGTGAATTATCCATTAAGTATTCAGGGTATTAAATTTGCCGCACTAATTACAGAGAAAGAAAAGGAAATTCGATTATCTTTGCGCAGTAAGGGTAATGTGGATGTTAATACCTTAGCTAGGACACATTTTAGCGGTGGAGGACATTTTAACGCAGCGGGTGGTAAATCAAATTTGACATTAACAGAAACTATAACAAAACTTAAAGAAATTTTAAACGATCTTCACGAATTAAAATAAACAAAATCTCAATAATCTTAAAAAACAAAACATGACAAAACAAGTATTAAAGCTAGCTGTTTTAGGAACAGCAATGTTCCAATTAGTTGCATGTAACAAAGCTAAATTCAATAAGATTGGCGCTGTAGAATATGCTATCGTAAACGATGAAAAAGGAACCAATGCAAAACCAGGCGATATTCTTACCATGAATATTACCTTAAAAGTGGGTGATAGCGTTTTTGCAGATTCTAAAAGAGATAACAATGGCAAACCAATTGAATTCCAAATACCTCCAATGGTATCTTCTCCTATTGAATGGACACAAGCACTTTCTAAATATAGTGCGGGAGATAGCGGTGTGATTCGTATTTCTGCAGATTCTATTAAAAAATACATTAAACAATTACCTCCTTTCATCAAGGAAAAACAAATGTTAGTATACTCGTTCAAAGTAATCTCTATAAAAACTTTAGAGCAAGCAGAGAAAGAAATGCAAGCAATGACTCAAAATCAATTAAAATTAGATGATGAAGTATTGCAAAACTACTTTAAAGAAAAAGGTATCACGCCTACAAAATCGCCTAAGGGAGTTTATTACACTATAGAAAAAGCAGGTTCTGGTCCAAGCCCAATGGCTGGCGATGAAGTAACGGTTAATTATACTGGTAAAACATTGGCTGGAGTAACTTTCGATTCTAATGTAGATCCTTCTTTTAAACATGCTGAAGCTTTCAAATTTACCTTATCTCAAGGTCAAGTTATTCCAGGATGGGATGAAGGTATTGCTCAATTAAACAAAGGTGCTAAAGCAACATTATATATACCATCTTCATTGGCTTATGGTAATCAAGCTGCTGGTGATAAAATTGCACCTAATAGTTGTTTAGTTTTCACGGTTGAATTAGTTGATTTTAAAGCAGCTAGCGCAAGCGCTGCTGCACCAGTTCAATAATATAAATTAAAAAAATATCTACATGAAAAAAATATTGATTCTTGCTTGTGGTTTATTCGTAATAAACGCTCAAGCTCAAGTAAAAAAATCTGTTACTGCTCCTAAAGCTCCTGTAAAGAAAACTACAGCTGCACCAAAAGCTGCTGCTGGTTTTACTAAATTACCTAGCGGTGTTTCTTATAAATTAGTGAAAGATGTGCCTGGTAAAAACGCTATCGTTAGTGATTTTGCAGAAGTACATATCAGCACAAAAATTGGAGATAGTGTATTGTTTGATTCAAGAAAAATGAATAACAACAATCCTGTTCCTTTGCAATTACAAAAACCACAATTCAGTGGGGATGTTGTTGAGGGCTTTACCTACATGTCTGTTGGTGACAGCGCTATTTTTACGGTAGCTATTGATTCTATCAAGAAAAGAGGCGCTCAATTAGCTCCTTGGATGAAAGATGGTATGATGTTAGAATATTATGTTCAAATGGTGTCTATTAAATCAGAAGCACAAACTAAAGCAGATAACGAGAAAAAATCTACTGCTCAAAAAACTATTGATGCTACTTTGATTGAAGATTACTTGAAGAAAAATAATATCACAGCTCAAAAATCTGCAAGTGGTTTAAATTATGTAATCACTATGCCAGGCGCTGGAGAAAATGCAAAAGCTGGACAAAGTGTAACGGTAAATTATACAGGTACTACTTTAGATGGCAAGAAATTTGACTCTAATGTTGATTCTACTTTTAATCATGTTCAACCATTTACCTTCACGCTTGGTCAAGGTCAAGTTATCAAAGGTTGGGACGAAGGTATTGCATTATTAAAAAAAGGTGGCAAGGCTAGATTGTTTATTCCTTCTCACATTGCTTATGGTGCTCAAAGCCCATCTCCTGCAATTCCAGCTAATTCAGTTTTAATATTCGATGTAGAAGTTGTAAACATTGAAGAAGCTAAATAATTGAAATAATTATTTATTAATAAAAACGCTTTCATTTGAAAGCGTTTTTTTATTTTTATATCGATAACAAACCTATGAAACAACTTTTAATCCTATTCCTTTCTCTATATATTGCACAAGCTGCTGCATTTACCAAAAAAGATACTTTATTGGGTTCTAACGGCATGGGAAGAAATTGGTGGAATGTATTGCATTACGATGTGCAAGTTGACATAGACATAGAAAACCATTTTATTGAAGGAAAAACAATATTAATCTTTAATCTTGTAAATGCAATTCGTGATAGTTTGCAGTTAGATTTGCAAGAACCCTTAAAAATCACATCCCTATTCTGTAAAAAGAGAAATAGTAAAGATTCAATTGCGCTAGACTTTAAAAGAGATCAAGATATATATTGGATCAATTTTGCAAAACAATCCTTTAAAAAAGGAGATACGCTACAACTGATTGTTAATTATGAAGGCAAGCCTACTGAAGCAAAAAATCCCCCTTGGGATGGTGGATTCGTTTGGAAAAAAGATATCAACAACAAACCATGGGTGAGTGTTGCTTGTCAGGGCAAAGGAGCAAGTTGCTGGTTTCCTTGTAAAGACTTGCAAAGTGATGAACCTGATTGGGGTGCCCGTATGGCTATAAATCCAAGCAACAATCAATTAAGTGTAGTTTCAAATGGCATCGAGCACGAACTTAATGATACCGTAACTGTAACGGATCCTATTAGTAATGAGCAGAGCATTAAGGTTTTCTTCAAAAATTATTTTACAGTAAGTAATCCCATAAACAATTATGATATTACCTTTTATATTGGCGATTATGTAAAATGGACGGATACCCTACATGGAGAGAAAGGCATTTTACCCTTAAGTTTTTATGTATTGAAAAACAATGAACAAGCAGCTAGAAAACAATTTACAGTTGTTAAACCGATGCTACATTGTTTTGAATCTTGGATGGGACCCTACCCTTTTTATGAAGATGGTTACAAATTAGTAGAAGCTCCATTTTTAGGTATGGAACATCAAAGCGCAGTAGCCTATGGCAATCAGTATCAAATGGGTTATTTAGGTAAAGACAGAAGTAAAACTGGTTTTGGTTTACAGTTCGATTTTATCATTGTTCACGAAAGTGCACATGAGTGGTTTGGCAATAGTATTACCGCTAGTGATGTAGCTTATAATTGGATTCATGAAGGATGGACAACCTATGCAGAAGCACTATTTGCTGAATGTTTATTGGATAAAGAAAGTGCCAATGCCTATGCACTTGGCACCTGGGAAATGATTCAGAATGAACAAAATGTGCAAGCAGAAAAAGGAGTTCATAAAGAAGGTGGCGATATTTATACTAAAGGTGCAGCTATTGTACATATGATTAGAAAAATGATCAATAATGATGATCAATTCAAACAAGCTTTACGCAAGATGAATCAAAGCTTCTATCATCAAATCGTTACCGAAAATCAGTTAGAATCTTATTGGGAATCAGCCCTTAGTTCTATTATGGACAAATCAAATGTGAAAACATTCTTTAATCAATACCTTCGTACAACTGACATACCTAAACTAGAAACTAAATTAGAAAATGGAAAATTTAGTTATCGCTTTAGGAATTGTTTGCCCAATTTTACTTTACCGATTATATTGAGCAATCAAAAAGATGCAACAACAAAGTATCCCACAAGCGAATGGAAGAGTGTTGCAGAAGATCATCTAATGGATGACTGGGAAAGTATATTGGAAAATTATTTAATTGAAGTAGAATAAAAAAATCTGTTTTGACAAAGAAAGAAATTGCAGAAACACCCTTAATGAAACAACATCGGGAGATTAAAACAAAATATCCTGATGCTGTATTACTTTTTAGAGTTGGCGACTTTTACGAGACCTTTTCAGATGATGCTATTATAGCTTCAAAAGTATTAGGTATTACACTTACAAAAAGAGCCAATGGGTCAGCATCTAGCATAGAACTTGCAGGCTTTCCTCACCACTCTTTAGATACGTATTTACATAAATTAGTCAAAGCTGGTTATCGTGTTGCTATTTGCGACCAACTTGAAGACCCAAAACAAGCTAAAGGTATAGTAAAAAGAGGGGTTACAGAATTAGTTACACCAGGTGTAGCAACTAATGATAAATTACTCGACAACAAACAAAATAATTTTCTTTCGGCAATCTATTTAAATGGCGATACAAGTGGTGCTGCATTTCTAGATATTAGCACTGGCGAATTTTATGCTGCTCAAGGTACAGAGGCATATATAGATAAACTATTACAAAGTTTTCAGGCAGCAGAAGTGGTAATGGCAAAATCTAAAGTACGCTATTTTAAAGAGCAAATAGATGCTCATGTATATACATTTGGATTAGAAGATTGGATCTTCCAAGAAAACTATACCCAAGATTTATTATTACAGCATTTTCAAACGCAATCTTTAAAGGGTTTTGGTTTGCATGATTTACCAGCAGCAACGATTGCTGCAGGTGCTGCCTTGCATTATTTAAAAGATACCGAGCATAATCGATTACAACATATTAGCACCATTAATAGAATCATTAACAATGATTTTTTATGGATGGATCGATTTACCATTAGAAATTTAGAATTATTACATAATGGTGATGAGCAAGCACACAGTTTATTAAAGAGTATTGATGCTACCCTTACACCTATGGGTGCTCGCTTGATTAAAAGATGGTTGATTTTTCCATTAACTGACAAAAAGAAGATTGAAGCCCGTCAGCATATTGTTTCCTATTTTATAGATTCCATCGATAATGCCGCAGCATTACGTTTGGCTTTAAAACAAATTGGAGATATTGAACGCTTATTGGGTAAGATTCCTATTCGTAAAATTAATCCACGTGAGTTATTTGCATTAAGCAGAGGACTTCATCAGGTAGCGCAAATTGCTGAATTATTAAAAACAACTAATGAGCAGGCATTACAACCATTAATTTCTTTGATCGACCCATTGGAAAATGTGCAAGATCGAATTAATAGTCATATTGATGAAGATGCACCTGCATTACAATCAAAAGGAAATTATATAAAAGCTGGTATTAGTGAAGAACTAGATCAATTAAGATCAATTTCAAAAGATGGCAAATCTTTTTTACAAAAAATTCAAGAAGAGGAAATTCTTCATACCGGTATAAGTTCCTTAAAGATTGGTTTTAATAATGTATATGGCTACTATTTAGAAGTTACTCATGCACATAAAGATAAAGTACCTGCTAGCTGGATTAGAAAACAAACCTTAACAGGTGCAGAGCGTTATATCACCCCTGAACTGAAAAAATACGAAGAACAAATTTTAGGTGCTGAAGATAAAATCAATGCCATTGAAGCCCAACTATTCAATGAGCTCATTGCTTCTATAGAACCATCTATACAGGCTATACAAACTAATGCTCAGGTTATAGCTCAATTAGACTGTTTAGCTTGTTTTGCTCAGCAAGCTGTTCAATACCAATATTGTAAACCTATACTTTCCGAAAAAGACGCTATTTCCATCACTGATGGTAGACATCCTGTAATAGAACAACATTTGGCTCCTGGAGAACATTATGTAAGTAATGATATCCTATTAGATAAAGAGCAACAACAAATCATCATCCTTACCGGACCCAATATGAGTGGTAAATCCGCTCTTTTACGTCAGACGGCATTAATTACCATAATGGCACATATGGGCGCCTTTGTGCCCGCTTCAAAAGCAATTATCAGTCTAACCGATAAAATCTTTACCCGTGTTGGTGCATCCGATAATCTAAGTGGTGGAGAAAGTACTTTTATGGTGGAAATGAATGAAACAGCTAGTATCATCAATTCCATTTCTTCAAGAAGTTTATTATTATTAGATGAAATTGGTCGCGGTACAAGTACATACGATGGAATATCTATCGCATGGTCGATAGTAGAGTTTTTGCATCAATCAGAGCATAAACCTAAAACCTTATTTGCAACTCATTATCATGAATTAATTGAATTAGAAAATCAATTTGAACGCATTCAAAATTATCATATCACCCATAAAGAAGTTGGCAATAAAGTAGTTTTTTTAAGAAAATTAGCAAAAGGTGGAAGTCGTCATAGTTTTGGTATACAGGTAGCTAAAATGGCAGGTATGCCCAAATCATTAACCGATAGAGCCGATGCCCTTCTTAAATCATTAGAAGAAAAACATGGCCAAGCTACGAGCATACAAGAAAAAGTAAATCAAGTTACGAAAGCTCCGCAGTTTCAATTAAATATTTTTGATGGATTAAGTAGCGACTTAAGAGCCATACAAGCAGTTTTAGATGCTTTAGATATCAATACGTTAACTCCCGTAGAAGCACTGATGAAATTGAATGAGCTCAAAGAAATTGTAAAAAATTATAAATAAAAAAATGGGATTCAAAAGAATCCCTTTTTTTATCTAATAGCTTTTCTTATAGCAACCAATTGTTTCATCAATTGTTCAAATTCATCTAAATGCAACATATTAGCACCATCTGATTTAGCATTAGCTGGATCTGGATGAGTTTCAATAAATAAGCCGTCAGCACCTACTGCTATAGCAGCTTTTGCTATGGTTGAAATCATCTGAGGATTGCCACCTGTTACACCACTCGTTTGATTAGGCTGTTGTAAAGAATGGGTGCAATCCATTATTACAGGCACTTTAAACGATTGCATTATTGGAATACTTCTATAATCTACCACCAAATCTTGATATCCAAACATGGTGCCCCTATCCGTAAGCATTACCTGATCATTTCCTGATTGTACTATTTTATCTACAGCAAATTGCATTGAAGCTGGAGATGAAAACTGTCCTTTTTTTACATTGACTGTTTTTCCAGTTTTAGCCGCTGCAACTAATAAATCTGTTTGTCTGCATAGAAAAGCTGGAATTTGTAACACATCAACATACTTAGCCGCCAAATCAGCTTCTTCTTCAGTATGGATATCCGTTACAACGGGGATATTAAAAGTGTCTCTAACTTTAGCTAAAATAGCTAAAGCAGCTTCATTACCAATACCCGTAAAACTATCTATTCGAGTTCTATTTGCTTTTTTATAGGAACCTTTAAAAACTAAAGGAATATTATAAGTAGAACAAATTTTTACTAGTCGTTCTGCAATTTGCATCACAATCTCTTCGCCTTCAATAACGCAAGGTCCTGCAAGTACGAAGAAATTATCTGATGAGGAGTTTAATAATTTTGGTAGCATGTATAATTTATTTTAGCATTCACTTAAGCTGATTGGAATATTAGTTGCTAAACCGCCTTCAGCTGTTTCTTTATATTTATGATTCATATCTAGCGCTGTTTCCCACATGGTTTTGACAACAGCATCTAAAGATACTTTTGCATTATCTGGATTGCTTTGTAATGCCAATTGAGAAGCAGTTATCGCTTTAATAGCCCCCATCGTATTACGTTCGATACAAGGCACTTGTACGAGACCTGCCACTGGATCGCAGGTTAGTCCAAGATGATGTTCCATAGCTATTTCTGCAGCCATTAAACATTGTCTTACACTACCCCCTAATACTTCGGTGAGTGCCGCAGCAGCCATAGAAGAAGATACGCCTATTTCAGCTTGACAACCACCCATGGCAGCAGACAATGTAGCTCCTTTTTTAAAGATAGCTCCAATAGCAGAAGCAGTTAATAAAAATTGAATAATTTTTTGTTCGTTAAATCCATCACAAAAGCTAATAAAATAATGTAGCACAGCTGGAACAACACCTGCAGCCCCATTTGTAGGTGCTGTAACTACCCTACTAAAAGATGCATTTTCTTCATTTACAGCTAAAGCAAAACAACTAACCCAATCTAAGGTATATTTAAATGAATTGCCACCTTTAGCAATTTGAGTTATCCATTCTTCATAATTACTATACGCTCTATCTTTTATTAATGTAGTATTTAATTTTGCAGCTCTTCGTTCTACGTGCAATCCACCCGGTAATTCACCACTAATATGACAACCTCTATAAATGCAATCACGCATTACTTGATATATTTTTAGCGCTCCCTCTTTAGTAAGCGCTTCAGTACGCCAAGCTGTTTCATTTTCAGCTACTATTTCAGATATGGGCAAACCTGTTTTTATACACCAATGTAATAAATCTTTTGCCGTATCAAATGGAAAATGCAATTCAAGATCAGATGATTTTTTATCTTCTTCTTGCTCCTGAACTACAAACCCACCACCAATAGAATAATAGGTTTGAGCTATTTCCTCTCCATTGTTAAAGGTGCATAAAAAAGTTAATGCATTGGGATGAAAAGGCAAACTCTCATTCATCAAGAAGACTACGTCTTCCTCAATTACAAATGGAATGGTGTGACTTTTGCCTATAAGTAATTGTTTGCTTTGCTCAATTTCTTGAATGGTACTATCTATTTTATTGACATCAAAAGTTACAGGATCTTCATTGCATAAACCGAGTAACACGGCTACATCAGTGCCATGTCCCTTACCTGTTTTGGCTAATGATCCGTATAAGAGCACTCTTACATGAACAATATCTTTTATAGCATATTGACTTTGTACTTGCTCCAGGAATTGCATAGCTGCTCTCCAAGGACCTAAGGTATGGGAACTACTAGGACCAACTCCTATTTTAAAAATATCAAATAAAGAAATAGATTCGCTCACTGAGGACTTATTGAATAGTTAATTGAAAAGGCATTAGCATTTGAGCTTTACCTTGTATTTGTTTTAACTGTTGTATTTTCTTCAACCAAATAAATTCAGTGCTCATTTGCTCTTGCATATACGATTTTGCAATAGCTGAAGCATTTGCACCTTTGAATTTTTGTAAAAATAGTTCAAATTTATCAACAGGGGCAGGATAATTCACCACTCTATAGTCCTTTACATGTGCCATTGCAGCAGCAGAAGCCAAAGCTCTATCTAAATCGCCATAAGCATCTATTAAGTGAAGACGTAATGCATCAACTCCTGTCCATACTCTACCCTGAGCTATAGAATCCACAAGCTGCATTGGGATATTTCTTCCAGTTGCAACGCGAGTTTTGAATATAGAATATATTTGATCTACACTTTGTTGCATTATAGCGCGTTCTTTATCAGTAAACTGTCTGGTAGCATTTGGGAAATCAGCCATTGGGGCATTTTTTTCAGCATCTAAAGTAACTCCTAATTTATCTGTCAATAATTTTTCAATATTAAACATCATGCTAAAAACTCCTATACTTCCTGTAATAGTGCTTGGTTGAGCAAAAACACTATCACCATAACTAGCAATATAATAACCACCAGAAGCGGCTACATCGCCCATTGAAACAATTAATGGTTTTTTCTTTTTAAGCAATTGTAACTCACGCAACATAATTTCTGAAGCCAAAGCAGAACCTCCTGGTGAATTGACACGTAAAACAACCGCTTTTATTTTATCATTATTGGCAATTTTTCTAATCTCTTCAACCATGGTCGTAGACGCTACTTTATTTTCATCAGTTTGCTTGCCATCAACAATTTCGCCTTCAGCATATAATACAGCAATTTTATTTGAACTTTCAGATACATCAAAATCTAATTGACTAACATAATCATTCATATTTAAGTATTGAATAGATTTCAAATCAGCAGCCTTCGTTTTTTTCATAATCAAAGTTTCTACTTCATCCCAATAGTATAAACGATCTACCAATTTCAAATTAAGGGCATCTTGAGCATTTTGTGCTTGAGCATTTACGGCAATAGAATTTATGGTAGCTGGAGTTAAATTTCTAGAAGAAGCTACATCTTGAGTATAGATATTCCATAAATGGTTTTGAATGGTTGCTAATTGCAAACGATTAGGATCACTCATTTTAGTTGCTCTAAAAGGCTCCGTAGCACTTTTAAATTGTCCTGCATAAAATATTTCTGGTGTTACTCCAAGTTTATCTAATGTGCCTTTAAAGAACATCAATGAAGAAGCCAATCCTTTAATCTCGACAGATCCAACAGGATTAATAAAGATAGAATCAGCAACAGAAGCTAAATAATAATCGCCTTGCGAAATACCATCACCATAAGCATAAATAAACTTTTTTGACTTTTTAAAGTTGACTAAGCTAGCTCTCATTTTTTGAGCAGTTGCCCAGCCCAAGCTAGCGCCATTGGTTTTAATTAAAATACCGAGTATTTGTTTATCGTTTTGAGCAAATGAAATGGCTTGATTAAATTCACTTAAACCAAAATTAAATCCTTCATCATCAGACATAAAGGAAAAACTTGATTTCTGACTACGTTCTCTAATTACAGACGATAAATCAATAACCAAAACAGAATTTTCTTTAACAGCAACTTCTTTTTCACTAGTAGCATCAGACACAGCTGAAATTAAAAATCCAATTAATACACCAAATACGAGTATACCCGCAACAATCATTGCGAATAAAGAGGCAAAGAACATTTTGAAAAACTGCTTCATTTTATTATTTTTTTTCAAAAATACACATAAATAAAATGCTTTGTATATTTTTGACTACTACTTATTTTATTTAACATTTTAAGCCTTCATTTATGGCTTTAGCCTATTTACTCTTGGGCAGCAATATGGGGCAATCCAAAGCGCTTCTTGCTAATGCTGCTGATCACATTCAACAATTAATTGGACCCATTCAGGTGCAATCTTCTATATACAAAAGCGATGCATGGGGTAAAGAAGATCAAGATCCTTTCTTAAATCAAGTATTGTTAGTGGAGACTCCACTTTCGGCATCTAATTTATTACAATCCTTGCTAAAGATTGAACAGCAAATGGGTAGAATCCGATCTGTAAAATGGGGTGCAAGAATAATTGATATTGATATTTTATTTTACGACAATGAACAAATTCAGGATGAAAATCTCATAATTCC
>JAURLW010000062.1 GCA_030831005.1 Bacteroidota bacterium | reverse complement strand
GCAAGTAAGTCCACAATTATTTAGCCTTCCTAACTTAGTGCAAATCCATTTAAGACATAATCAGATTAGGCATTTGAGCAATTATGAAAAAACAAATACGGCACTTAAAAAACTAGATATTTCTTTTAATAAAATAGATACATTGCCAGCGTCTATTTACAATGAAAATAAACTCAATTATTTAGACGCCTATAATAATGAACTTGAATTTATCTCGAGTGATATTAAAAAATTAAGCGCTTTGCGTTTTCTTTTTTTAGGCAGAAATCATTTAAAATATATACCAGAAGAGTTGGCTTATTGTAGTCTTTTACAAGAATTAGATGTAGTGTATTGTGGTGTTATAAACCTACCTCCATCTTTGTCTAATTTACGAAAGTTAGAACTTGTTTATATCGATAATCGAACAATTCCATTTTATTCAAATTTAAGAATGCGATATCGACAAACGATTCAAGTAATTCCTAACGGTAAATACCCTTATCGTTTTTCACAATAAAAAAGGCGTGCATAACTGCACGCCTTTTATTATTTCATTCAGAAAAGACTAAGGGAATTTGATACCTGGATATTTGTTGACATCCACTACTGGAATAGTAGAACCATAATGTAAATTGATAGCGCGAATGATTTCATTGGCTACAACAGCATAACCTCTTTGTGTACCATGAACACCATCTAAAGAGAATAAACCACCACTTACAAAACTAACACCAAAAGTAACACCGTTAAATTTCATGCCTGCTTGTAAAGAAGCAAAGAATTTATTCATATCAACTAAAGCCCATCCTTTTGCTTGTGCTTTTGCTGCAATAATAGCGTTAAAAGCTGCAGTAGCGGTTTTAGCCAATGCAATTTCACCTGATACATTGCTAGTACCATCTTTAAAATCGCCTGTTAAAACAAATCTATCTTCTAATGGATATGTTACACCATTAATGGCTAATTGTTGTGGCACACCAGCAGCAATAGCAGTTGCATTTGGTTTTGCAATAACAGAAGAGCTTGGTAAAACCATTAAATCAGCAGCAGTAGCTTGACGGCATTGACCATATAATTGACCATACAACGTTGCTTGTGCCGCTGGTAAACCTGCAGCAGTTAAAACGGTAGTCATTTGAGCGCTTAAATCTGTTAAGTTTTTATCTTTAATTAACAATGGAGATAATCCTGTAGTATTAAAAATAATTTTACGTTCAGGTTTTCCTAACGCCGTAAAAACTTGATTTAACTGAGCAAATTGAGCATTTAAAGTTGCAATTTGCGGTCCAAAGTTTGGATCAGCTGCGTTTAATGGATTATAAGGAACAGTCGTGAAATAAGGAATTGAAGTAACATCAGGAATGTTGATCAAAGCACCTTTAGCACCTGTTCTTGCTAAATTATTTACAACAGAGTCATAGCAAAATCCAAACAAAGTTGTAGATGAAATATTATTTGTTGCTGTAGGGTAAGTAACACCTGTATTCACTGTACCAACACCACCACCAGTAGCATAACCTAATACATCATTAGCTCCTAACCAAACGGTATAGAAAGTAGCTGGTTTAGAAGTAGCCATAGCTAATGCTGTTTGCATTGGACTATTTACTAATCTTGCAGCATACGGGTTTGCAGTTGCATACCCTGGCATGATATAATCAATACAACGGATACCTGGAATACCAACATTATTGTATGGACCAGCAGCGTATACGTTTGTTCCGCTTCCTGCAGTATCCATAGTACCAGAGTAAGTTGTTGGGCCTAAAGAACCTGTACTAGAAACACCTAATACATATTTCAAACTTGGCCACCCTGCATCACCAGGTAATAAAGGTTGTTTGAAGTCTCCACCTCCAGCAAATGCAAACATTTCTGCAAGCATATTTGGATAAGAGTTGATTTGTCCGCTTCTGTAAAGCGTACCATCAGCATAACCAGCGGTTAAGGAATTACCAATAGCCACATACGATGTGAAATTTGCATCACCGCTTGTTGGTTTTGTAGGTTCTAAATTGGGCTTACAAGATGCTAATACAAGCAAAGAAGCGCCTAATAAATAAATATGTTTCATAGTAGTACTTTTTTAAGAAATTAAAATTTGTAGCTCACGCCAATTCCACCAGCTACTGCTGCTGTTTGAATTTTACCTTTTACTGCATCTGCATTATTATAAACCTCTCTTTGATCTGTTTGTGTGTAGTAATAAGAGGCCATAAGATTGATTTTGTCAGACACTTTGTAAACTAATCCAGCTGTTGTTAAGAAACGGTTAGCATCGGGTGTTTCTGGTGAAAAATAACCATCTTTTACTGGAGATGGGTCACGAGCAATACCTGCCATCAATTCTAATCTATCGTTGTATTGATAATGTGCGCCTAAACGAAAAATAAATACATTTTCCCAATTACGTGCACTTGTAGAATTCATTAAAGTAGTGGTTGTTTTTGCATAAGTAAAATCTAAAGATTTATAGGATTCCCATCCTACAAAATTCATTTCGCCTTGTAAGGTCAATTTGTTATTTACTTTATAGCCTAAACCTAAAGAAGCAACTTGTGGCATAGGTAAGCTTGCGCTAAAAGTAGTAGTTGGGAAATTTGCCGCAAGAGAGGATGGAACCGTAAACGTAGCATCTCCGCTTGTAATATCAAAACGTACTTGAGAGCGATAGCTTACACCTAAAGTTAAGCGATCATTTAATTGTGCATGAACGCCCATATTAAATCCAATACTATTTGCTTTACCTTCCAAACGACCAACTCCTTCTTTACCATTAGGATCAAATAAAGGAATACCTTTTTCTAAAACTACAGAACCTGTTGCATAAACCAATCCAGCTCCAATAGATACTTTATCATTAACTTGATAACTAATGGTAGGTTGGAAATTGATATTACGTAATTCAATTTTTTCAATTAAATAGCGAAGGCTATTAGCATTGGTATTGCCCCAATTAACGGTGCTACCAAATGGTGTATACACCCCAAAACCTAAAGCAATTTTATCATTTAATTTGTGAGAAAGATATAAGTTAAATGGTGTAGACATTGGATTGTCTGTTTGAGAAGTATAACCCGCAGTAGGTGTAGATACAAAAGTAGTTTTAGCAAAAATCCCGTTGGCACTTAAGTAAACTTGTGTTCCTTTAGCAGTTTTAGCTAAGGCACCAGGGTTATAAAAAATTGAGGCAATATCATAGGCAAGTGCAGTGCTACTGCCTCCCATTGCAACTTGACGAACGCCTTGCATGTTTACCTGAAATCCGCCGGCAAAAACTACCGAGGATGACAATAGCAAACTAGTAATAATGCTTAGTTTTCTTTTCATGTTAATTGGTTTATAGGTTATGAAATTATTAAGTGAAGGGAAAGCCCCATCGATTTCTATTCTACAAGATACAAAAAATTATGAAATAACAACTCCTATAGTAGCTATGCTTATTTGGGTGCCCGGTATTTGGAGGAGTTTTATGGCGCAGGCTTCAATCGTTGCACCAGTAGTTAATACATCGTCTATAATTAATAGATGCTTATTAACGAATAGGTTAGTGTTATTGACAAAAAATGCAGCTTCCATATTATCTACCCTTTCCGAACGAGTTTTGAGAGTCTGCGTTTGGGTAAATCTTTTTCTTACAAGTGCCTTACTATAAAAAGGCAAACCCATAGCTTCGGCACATGCAGCGGCTATCAAATTACTTTGATTATAACCTCTCTGCTGTTCTTTTTTAAAATGTAAGGGCACCGCAACTATAGCCTCTATACTTTGAAAGTTTGCTTCGTTGCGTAATTGCTTTCCTAAGAGCGATCCAAAATATGTACCTATTTCTGGGTAATTCTTATACTTTAAAATATGCATGAGCTCTTGCACCGCGCTTCCTTGTGTAAAATAAAACAAAGAGGTAGCCTGTTGGAATGGGAACCTACCCGCTAATCGGATACTGGTTTCATTATTATAAAGCGCGTGATAGTGGGTATAGGGTAACTTTTGCTCACAAGCAATACATAAAACTTGCTCTTGTATTAATAAGGCTTGTTTGCAAAGTGCACACAAGCTTGGGAAAAACAAATGCAAGATGCTTTGTTTCCATACTTTCCAATAACGCATAACATAAAAAATCTAAAAAATTAACTTGTAAACATCTTCTATTTTATTCACCCATTTTATTTTAATGCCAAATTTAGAAGTGTCTAATCCTTTTGCATTCGATTTTGGCACTATAACGGCATCCATGCCTAACTTTTCTGCTTCAGCAATTCGTTGATCAATTCTATTAACGGCTCTTATCTCGCCCGAAAGTCCAATTTCGCCAATCAAAACGATATTAGAAGGCAATGGTTTTTCTTCATAAGAGGATAGTAAAGCGCACACCAAAGCTAATTCGATTGCCGGATCTTCTACTTTGATACCGCCAGCAATATTTACAAATACATCTTTAGCGCCAAACATAAATCCGCCTCTTTTTTCTAAAACTGCCAATAAAAGTTGTATTCTTCGAGTATCAAATCCACTTACCGTTCGTTGAGGAGTACCATAAACGGAATTAGTAACTAATGCTTGCACCTCTATCATTAAAGGTCTAAGTCCTTCCATGGTTCCTGAAATAGCAATACCACTTAAGAGCTCATCATGTTGAGATAGCAAAATTTCAGATGGATTAGAAACGGGGCGCATACCCATGGATTGCATTTCGTAAATGCCTAATTCTGATGTAGATAAAAAACGATTTTTTAAAG
>JAURLW010000011.1 GCA_030831005.1 Bacteroidota bacterium | reverse complement strand
TACAGACTTAAAAATTGGACCAGGACGACCTTGTGTATTGTAATGAACCGTGATTTTAGCTGATTTACCAGGTAAAATTGGTTCTTTTGGCCATTCTGGAGTAGTGCAACCACATGAACCAGTTGCATTTTGAATAACTAATGGTTCTTTACCAATGTTTTTAAATTCAAATACATGTTCAGCTACGGGTCCTTCTGGAATAGTTCCGAAGTCGTATGTATCTCCTTTATCTTTAAATTGGAATTTAGGAGCGTTAGGATTTGCTGCAGGTTTATTTGCATCTTGAGCGAATGTTACAACAGAAGCTATTGCAAGTCCGAAAGTTAAAATTAATTGTTTCATAGTGGTTTTATTTTAAGTATTAATTTGTTTTAATCATTGAATTATTTTGAGGCACTGAAGACTCAGGCGCTTTTTCAACTTCACCTTTGATAAATAACACCTTAGAACCAGCATTAGATAAAACGGTCAAATTTTTATTAAACGGACCTGGTCTGCCTTGTGTACCATAAGATGCTTTAATAACACCTGTTTTACCAGGTAAAATTGGATCTTTAGTATATGTAGGTGTAGTACAACCGCAAGATGGCTGAACACGTTGAATAATAATTGGTTCTTTACCCGTGTTTTTGAAACTGAATTCAAATTCTGCAGCAGGGCCTTCTGGAATAGTACCAAAATCGTGAGTATCTACTTTAAAAGCCATATTTTCAGGCACTAGTGTAGTTACCGGTGCGCCAGGATTAGCAGCTACCTCTTTTTTATCTTGTGCAATGCCTTGAGTAGCTAATGCAACTATACAACTTAAGGAAAGGATTATTTTTTTCATGTACTTATAATTTAGACTACAAATATATATTTTCATAGCAAATTATCATACATTTTCCTTGTTAATCCATAGTTAATCACAAACAATCGATATTTTTGCAAAATGTTCAAATTCCTAGTTATACAAACTGCTTTTATAGGCGATGCTATTTTGGCAAGTGCTTGTATAGAGGAATTGCACAAAAGCCATCCTACGGCTTCCATAGATTTTTTAGTAAGAAAAGGCAATGAACAATTATTTGAACATCACCCTTTCCTCAACAAAGTGCTTATTTGGAATAAACAAGAGCATAAACTGCATCATTTTTTCAAAACACTACAGCGTATCCGTAAGGAAAAATATACGCATGTAATTAATATACATCGTTATACCAGCTCCGGACTTTTTACGGTTTTGTCGGGCGCAAAAGAAACCATTGGTTTTGATAAAAATCCACTTTCATTTCTTTTCACCAAAAAAATAAAACATCGTATAAGTGCTTATGGCGATACCCAGTGGATTCATGAAACGGAGCGCAACCATGAGCTCATTGCAGCTATTACCTCTTTAGATGTGCAGCGACCAAAACTATACCCAAGCGAGCAAGATTATGCTAAAGTTGCGGCTTACAAAAATCAAGCCTATATATGCATAGCACCAAGCTCGGTATGGTTTACCAAACAATTTCCCATAGCCAAATGGATTAATTTCGTGAAAACAGTACCTAAGCACTATACAATCTATTTATTAGGTGGTAAAGGAGATCATGCTTTGGCAGAATCGATAGCTGAGTATGCAAAAGATAATTGTGTCAATTTGTGTGGAACTTTAAGTTTACTAGCTTCTGCAGCTTTAATGCAAGATGCCTTTATGAATTACGTAAATGATTCAGGACCATTGCATATTTGCTCAGCTATGAACGCACCTACTAGAGCCATTTTTTGTTCTACACAAGCCAATTTTGGTTTTGGACCTTTAAGTACAGATAGCAAAATTATAGACTATAAAGAGCATTTAGCTTGCAAACCTTGTGGATTGCACGGAAAAAAAGAATGTCCTAAAGAACATTTTACTTGCGCATTAGGAATTGACATTAACGAATTAAGCGAATGCTTAACCGCATAAAAAAGAAACAATAGTATGGATATACAATGTTCAGATTGGGAATTAGACTTGTTTAAGAAAATAGGCGCTGCAGCTGATAAGTTGCAAATGCCTTGTTTCTTAATAGGCGGATTTGTGCGCGACAAACTCATCCAAAGAGCATCTAAAGATGCCGATATAGTTTGTGTAGGCGATGGAATTCTATTGGCGCAAGAAGTAGCTCAACTATTTCAGCCGAAACCTAATGTGCATTTTTTTAAAACGTTTGGAACAGCGCAGATCAAAGTAAATGATTTTGATATAGAATTTGTAGGTGCTCGAAAAGAATCTTACCAAGAAAGCTCTCGAAAGCCAATGGTAGAAAACGGCACTATTGAAGATGACCAAAATAGAAGAGATTTTACCATCAATGCATTAGCTATAGGTTTAAACAAAAGCAATTTTGGCAACTTGATTGACCCTTTTGATGGACTCCTAGATTTAGAAAGTAAAATTTTACGTACACCCCTCAATCCAGATATCACCTTCAGCGATGATCCACTGCGTATGATGCGTTGCATTCGTTTTGCTAGTCAATTAGGTTTTTATATTGAAGAGAAAACTTTTTTAGCCATTGAGCGAAACAAAGAACGTATATCCATCGTATCGCAAGAGCGCATAACCGATGAATTAAATAAAATTATTGCTTCGCCAAAACCATCAGTTGGTTTTGATTTGCTTTTTAAGAGTAAATTATTAAGCATCATATTCCCATCTATGCAAGCTTTATCTGGTGCGGAATATGTAGATGGACTTGGTCACAAAGACAATTTATATCACACTCTCGAAGTATTAGATAATACAGCCAAACAAAGCACTAATTTATGGCTTCGATGGGCTGCTATCTTACACGACATAGGTAAGCCTGCTACTAAAAGATTTGAAGAAGGACACGGATGGACCTTTCATGGCCATGAAGTGGTAGGTATGCGAATGGTTGCTAAAATTTTCAAACAACTGAAATTGCCTTTAAATGAGCACATGAAGTATGTTGAAAAATTAGTTTTACTGCATTTGAGGCCTATTAGTTTGAGTAAAGATGAAATAACTGACGCGGCAATGCGTCGTTTGTTATTTGATGCGGGAGATGATTTAGAAGATTTAATGATCTTATGCAAAAGTGATATTACATCTAAAAATCAAGCAAAAGTAAAACGCTTCTTAGCCAATTTTGATTTGGTATTAGAGCGATTGAAAATTGTAGAAGAAAAAGATAAGATCAGAAATTGGCAACCGCCTATTGATGGCGAAATTATAATGCAAACTTTTCAATTAGGTCCGTCTAAAGAAGTAGGCCTCATTAAAACTGCTGTTAGAGAAGCTATTTTAGATGGTCTTATTGAAAATAATTACGATGCCGCTTTTGAATACATGCTCCAACAAGCCGATCAACTCGGTCTAAAAAAACCATAGCTAAAATGTCCTTAAAACTTCCAAATATTCAAACGCTACCTTTTTTATTTAAAGCCATTGCAATATTTCATCTCCTATTATTTTGTTATAGCTTGTATAGTGCATTTGGCTTCCCATTAAACTCATTTATTTGGTTATTCCCATTAAACTATGCCCTATATAGTGCTATCTGGATCTGGGTAAGCTATTTTAAAAAGAAAGCAGCCATAGCATATATCGTATATACTTGCCTAAACCTCATCTTTTGGATCAAGCCTAATCAAGTTGCTAGTTTTAATGATTACCGAAGCATTACGCTTTTCCCTATTGATTGCATTTTAGTATTTTTATTATTATTTATTTACAAGCAATTAAAATAAAATGCAAACAGGCACGCATAAAGATATGATGGATAGATGGGTAGCTATACCTAATATGCCAAAGCGAATCGTTTCTTTAGTGCCTTCTCAAACCGAATTATTATTTGATTTAGGCTTAGACGAAGAAGTAGTGGGCATTACCAAATTTTGTGAGCATCCCATTGCTTGGCGCAAACAAAAAACTATTGTAGGGGGTACTAAAAAAGTAGATTATACACTCATCGATAAATTAGCACCTGATTTAATTATCGCTAATAAAGAAGAGAATACCAAAGAGATGATTGCTGCTTTAGAATTGAAATATCCCGTTTGGATAAGCGATGTAAATACAAAAATTGAAAACGAATTGATGATTGAACAAATTGGCGCTATTGTTCAAAAACTAGAGCGAGCACTATTAATCATTTCAAAAATTCAACAAACTTTTTCAAAGTTAAAGTGCTTATCGAGTAATTTAAATATAGCTTACTTCATTTGGAAAGACCCTTGGATGGTGGCAGCATCTCATACTTTTATTCACGAGATGCTTGTAGAAAATGAATGGGTTAATGTTTTTGAACATAAAGAGCGCTACCCAATCGTAAGCATGGATGAAGTAAAAGCTGAACAACCAGATGTAATTTTTCTTTCTTCAGAACCTTACCCTTTCAAAGACAAACATATAGCCGAATTAGCATCGGAGTTGCCCAATGCCAAGATCATCTTAGTAGATGGCACCTATTTTAGTTGGTACGGTAGTCGCATGCAAGATGCCGCTATTTATTTTGAAGAACTTCATCAAGCATTGTACTATGCGTAATAAACATATCATTAGTTCAATTCTACCGCTATGTCTATATGTGCTATTATGGATTTGTTTTCATTCTTTATATCATCATAATATAGACCCAGACACAGCAGCTTGTTTGCAAATTGCCGATGATTATGCTCATGGACAATTTTGGAATGCAGTCAACGGCTTATGGAGCCCTTTACAATGCTGGCTTATAGCTGGTATTCAATACATGACCAAACTAAATACCTTGCAAGCAACACATGGCTTTAATTTTATTCTTGGTTTATTATTTATTAGACGAATAAGTAAAATTGCACAACAATGGACATTGCCACATTATACGCAACTAATCTTAAACAGCTGTTTTGCTATTTTTTTATTTTATGCTGCTCATGCTCAACTCTTTGGCGATCTACTTTTGAGTTACTGCCTGTTGATCTATCTACAGCTAACAGCTAAAGAAGAATTTTTATCCTCCAATACCGCTGCATTTATAGCCGGACTGATCATTGGCATAAGCACCTTGAGCAAATCCTATGCATTTTATTTTGGAGGCCTACATTTCCTTTGCTTACTTATCTATACGCATAAATTTACTTTCAAAAATTATAAAACTTTTATTCCCTTTATATTAGGCATCGCTATTTGCGTTATACCTTGGGCATTTGTTATTCATGAAAAATATGGGATTTGGCATTTCAGTTTAGCCGGGCTTTTCAATAGATCTTGGTTACTCAATGGCACTTACCAATTAAAAAACAGTATCCACTCTTTTATCATACCCTACGGCAATGCAATCGCTCATTGGCAAGATCCTTTTTGGACGGAAGATCATTTTTCTAGCGCATTGGATTCTTTTTATCTGTTTAAAAAACAAATCGCGCGTTTTCTTTTTGCTTTTTGGGAGTTTATTCAAAGTGCTACCCTGCTTAGTTGGGCCTATGTGCTATTATTTATTCAGCTAGTTAAACAAACTATTGCAAAAAATAGTACGCCATTAATTCCAATTAATACTTGGTCTATAGCTATTCTTTGTTTACCCCTTGGTTATCTAACCATTCATGTAGAAAGCAGGTATTTATGGCCAGCGCTTGCACCAACAATGTTGTTTTGTTTTTCTTACCTACATCAAAAAAGCACATTGCGAGATGCCTTTACTATAAAAGCAAGCACTTTACTTCTTGGCTTATCGTTTATACTATTTCCTATCATTTATTTAAAAGAACATAAAAACGAAGGAAAAGAATTAGCGCAATTAGCTCAACATTTACCATCTAACCTAAACGGCAAGCGAATAATTAGCAATATAAATCCTAATCAAGGAATTATGCTAGCCTATTGGTCAAAGAGTCAATATTGCAGCCCTATAGGCCCTATATTTGAAGACTCAAAATGGCCACACATAGCTTTTACAATGGGAATAGCCTACTATCTTGAATTTCATGATAGTAGTCCTGTCAATCGTAGCAAACCATTGTACCCATTGAATTACAGCGCTTTAAAACCCGTATATCAATCAGCTAAACTCACTATTTATCAAATTACGCATTGAGATTTATACTATATTTTGTAAATTTGGAAATTGATAATTCATTCTTAAACATATCATCATGGCATCAAACAAAATTCAAGAGTTGTTAG
>JAURLW010000061.1 GCA_030831005.1 Bacteroidota bacterium | reverse complement strand
TTGCTTTGTTATGCACCAAAATGATTATTTCGAATTAGCTTCTTCCTTTGTTTTATATACCAATTGTAATGTGTTTGTTACGGGTAGAGCCGGTACCGGCAAAACTACTTTTTTAAAACATATTGCTGCCAATACCCTTAAGAAAACAGCTATAGTGGCACCTACTGGAGTAGCAGCTATCAATGCGGGAGGCGTTACCATGCACTCCTTGTTTCAGTTGCCCATGGGTATGTTTATTCCTAGCGGAACAAGAGGTTATGGCGTTACCGAAACAGAATTGCACGATAAACATTCGCTTCTGGCCAACTTAAAAATAAATGCACAGAAGCGTGCAGTATTAAGTTCCCTAGAATTATTAATCATTGATGAAGTATCGATGGTGCGCGCAGATATGTTAGATGCTGTAGATGTTATCTTACGACATATCCGTAAATCCGACGAAGCCTTTGGTGGTTTGCAAATGTTATTTATTGGAGATCTTCATCAATTACCTCCAGTAGTGCAAAAACATGAAGAGACTATATTGCAATCTTATTATGCTAGTCCTTTTTTCTTTGAAGCTAAAGCATTAAAAGAAGTGCCTTTGGTGAACATCGAACTACAAACTATTTATCGTCAAAACGATCCTACATTTATTAATTTATTAAATGCTATTAGAAATAATACTATTGATGAAATCACTTTAGATAAGCTAAATCAAAAGTATGATCCTTTGTATATGCCCTCTGCAGAAGAAGGTTATATTGTGCTTAGCACCCATAATCAAAAAGCAGATGCTATCAATAAAGAAGCGCTAGAAGCCTTGCGTGGAAAGAGTTACAAATACAAAGCGCAAATAGAAGGAGAGTTTTATGAAAAAGCTTATCCGGCAGAAGAAGTACTGGAATTGAAGGAAGGTGCGCAAGTCATGTTTATTAAAAATGACAAAGGTGAGCAGCGTAAATATTATAATGGTAAAATTGGTTTTATCAGTAGAATTGAAGAAGAAGCTATTTATGTGATTTGCAATGATGCGCCAGATGAATTAAAAGTAGAGAAAGAAGTATGGCAAAATATTCGTTATCAATATGAGCAACAGCAAGATGCTTTGAAAGAAGAAGTATTAGGATCTTTTACACAATATCCATTGCGATTAGCATGGGCCATTACGATACATAAAAGCCAAGGACTAACTTTTGAAAAAGCTATAATTGATGCTGGTGCTTCTTTTGCTGCCGGACAAGTATACGTTGCCTTATCGCGCTTAACCTCTTTAAGCGGATTGATATTAAACTCTACGATTCATAGTTATAGTATACAAACAGAACCTCGCATTGCTCATTTTTTAAATACACAATTGAGTTTAGAAGCCCTTCAAAGCTTGTTAAAAACAAAAACGAATGAGTTTGTTTTAGAAGTAGTAAAACGTAGTTTTAGTTTGAAAGAACTGCACACTTATTTACTTGCATTGGGTGAGCATTACAAAGAAGTTTTTAAAGAATACCCAACAACAGCTAGGGTTTGGTTTTATGAACGGAAACACTATTTAGAAACCGTTCTTCCAGTAGTAGAAAAATTACAATTAAAATTAGCTCAATTGGCCCCCTTTGCTGCTCAAGATCAGTATCAATTATTTAACGAAAGAACTAATGCGGCCATTAGTTATTTTTCTAAAGAACTCAGAAACAATTTTTACAAGGCACTGCTCTTACATATGGAGGAAATGCAGTTGAAAAAGAAAACTACTACGTATGTGCGCTCTTTAAAAGCTATTGAGCAACGTTATCATTTGTGGGAGCATCATTTAAAACAAGCAAAACTGTTAGCCGATGGTATAATGGAAGCCAAAGAGGCTGCTCCTTTATTACGCGAAGTATTAAACATAAAACCAAAAATAACTAGTACGCAAGCGGTTACTAAAGCAGTTAAGGAAAGTACAAAAGCCCTCAGTTTTCGATTGTTCAAGGAAGGTAAGACCATTGAAGATATTGCTATCGTGCGATCACTTACTGCAAGCACCGTATTCAACCATCTTGTTGCTTATGTAGAAGAAGGCAAAATGCTGTTGGAAGAAATTATAGATGAGCAAAAGATTAAATGGATACAAAAAGCAATAGACAACATGCCAGATAAGGGTTTGGCAGAAATTATAGCTGCGCTAGATAATGCAGTAACCTATGATGAAGTGCGTGCCGTTAAAAAATGTGGGCAACAAACAAATTCAGAAAAATAATTTCGGTGGTGTGAATGTAACGTATTAGTTTATTTATCTTTATGCAATGAGCAATTCTAATGTACGTCCTAATGAGCATCTAAGTGCACAAGAACGAGAGTATGAAAATACGATTCGTCCGCAAAGCATTGAAGACTTTGCTGGGCAACCCCAATTAATTGAAAACCTACGCATCTTTGTAAAGGCAGCTAACCTTAGAGGAGAAGCATTAGACCATATTTTATTTCACGGACCTCCAGGTTTGGGTAAAACAACCTTATCAAGAATTGTAGCTAATGAATTAGGTGTGGGCATTAAAGAAACAAGTGGTCCAGTTATTGAAAAACCGGGCGACTTAGCAGGATTACTTACCAGTTTGGAGCCAAGAGATGTATTATTTATAGATGAGATTCATCGCTTGAGTAATGTAGTGGAAGAGTATTTATACGCAGCCATGGAAGATTTTAAATTAGATATTATGATTGATAGCGGTCCTGCTGCTCGATCGGTGCAAATATCTTTAAATCCCTTTACACTCGTTGGTGCTACCACTCGTTCAGGTTTATTAACCGCTCCTTTGTTATCCCGATTTGGAATTAAATCGCGCCTTGAATATTATACCGCCGAAGTATTGCAAGGCATTATTATGCGTGCAGCACATCTATTGAAAGTTAAAATTACTTCTGATGCGGCTATGGAAATAGCCAGAAGAAGTAGAGGTACGCCACGTATTGCTAATGGTTTATTGCGCCGTATGCGCGATTTTGCTCAAGTATTAGGTAATGGTACTATTGATTTAGATATTGCCCATCACGGCCTTTCTGCATTACAAGTAGATGCTAATGGTTTAGATGAAATGGATAATAAAATTCTTTCTTGTTTGGTACAGAAGTTTAAAGGCGGACCAGTAGGTATTAATAATATTGCTACTGCTGTAGGCGAAGAAGCCGGTACTATTGAAGAGGTATATGAGCCTTTTTTAATTCAAGAAGGTTATATCATTAGAACTCCAAGAGGAAGAGAAGCCACCGAAAAAACATACAAGCATTTAGGTAAAACTAAATTAGATTTCGATTCTCCTTTATTGTTTTAATAGTTTCCTAAAAGCACTTTAGTAAAGGTATCCCAACTGTATTTTGCTTTTTCTATTTTAATAGTTTTTTCAAAATCAGTTAAGCTATTGGCTTGATAAAAAGAATGAATAGCATCTGCAATCGATGTTGGGTTGGGTGCTGCAATGAAACCTACTTTACCGTGCGGTACCCCTTCTGCTAAGCCACCTACATTTGTTACAATCATAGGTTTTTCAAAATGATAAGCAATTTGTGTAATACCGCTTTGTGTGGCATGCTTGTAGGGTTGTACCACTACATCTGCAGCACTAAAATAACTGCTTACAGCTTCATTAGGAATGAATTGGGTAAATAAATGTACACGAGCATTGAGCTGATGTTGTTGTATTATTTCCTGATATATTTCAGCATCGTCATAAAATTCACCCGCAACAATTAATTCTATTCCATCAGCTGCTAAACGCTCATCGGCCATAGCTTCTAATAACCAATCTAGCCCTTTGTAGGATCGAATAAAACCAAAGAACAGTATATATTTTTTGTTCGGATTCAAATTCAATTGAGCACAGGCTATATCCTTTGTGCTTAGTGCCCCAAAATTATCATACAAAGGATGCGGTGTATACACACTTGGTTTATTTGAAAAGAGGTGTACATCTTTTTGCACTTTCTTACTCATGCAAATAAATGTATCAATTGGTTTTGAAAAGTATTTTGTAAACAAGCGATCACCAATTCTTTTTTCATGAGGAATCATGTTGTCGGCAATGCAAATAATTTTTGTTTCTTTTCTTTTTAGTATGCGTAAAACTGTTCCTAGACAAGGTCCCATAAAAGGCAGCCAATAGCGAACGATAACAACATCATGCTTAGCTTTTCGTATTTGCCATCCGGATTTTATCCAGTTGAAAGGATTAATTGAGTTGAGTATGGATTTAATTTTAAGTCCCTCTGGAGCCGGATCTTTGGTAAATTGAGAGCTACCAGGGAAAAGAAAATTTGGATATTGTAAGAAAAATGAATAGATCAAAACTTCATGACCTTCTGCTTGTAACTGCTGAGCAAGACGATGGTTGAAGGTAGTAATACCACCTTCACGTAAGGGATGTGCCGGACCAACAATTGCTATGCGCATATCAGAAAATTAAAATTGCCAAGTATATAATCCTTGTTTTGTAAATTGATAAGAGCAGCTCCAACCACCATATTTTTTTAAGGCATTTTGTACTGTGTATTTTGAAGTGCCAGGACAATAAAACATCATAAAACCTCCACCACCTGCTCCATTTATTTTGCCACCACTAGCTCCTGCTTTCAATGCACATTCGTATAGCTCATCGATACTTTCATTAGAAATACCCTGCGCCATTTGTTTTTTGCTTTGAAAACCATGATCCAGCAAAGCGCCAATTTCATCGATTTTGCCATTCAATAAAGCATTTTTCATAAGCAATGCTTGTTCTTTCAACTGATGGGTAGCTTCAATGGAAATAGTATTTTTTGCAATTACATTTTCGCGTTGCTTTTCTATTATTTGTGAAGATACACGACTCGTAGCCGTGTAATACAATAATAAATTGCTTTCTAACTCAGCAATATAAGCAGGTTTGATATTTAATGGATTGACAATGACTTTATCCTGAGCGCCAAATTCCATAAAATTGAAGCCTCCAAACGTAGCTGCATATTGATCTTGCTTGCCTCCCGCCATATTTAAATCGACACGTTCTATTTGGTAGGCCAAATGAGCTGCGTCATATTCGCCAAGTGGTATTTGCATCCATTCTGCAAAAGCGCCTAGCATGGCTACAACCAGCGTAGAAGAGCTTCCCAAACCAGAGCCGGCTGCAGCATCTACATAGGTTTTTAGGATAAAACCACTGGGTACTGGACCATAAAGCGAAACTATTTTATTGTATACTCCTTTGGCTAAATCTAATTCGCCATTGATAGGTAAATTATTTTCTAGTGCTAAAGAAAAAGAGGATCCACGATCAGTGGCTTCGTAATTAAAAACAGGTGTAGAAAGAGGTTCTATGCTAGCATAAGCATATAAAGAAATACTTGCATTTAGAATAGCACCTCCATAGACATCACAATACGGACTCACATCTGTGCCGCCGCCTGCTAATCCAATTCTTAAGGGTGCTTTGCTTCTGTAGATCATTTGAACGATTGACTAAATTATACGTGTTAGTTTTTATATTTATTGGAAAGTATATAATGCAAATATCCAAAAATTATTGCCCCTAAAGCATCTGCAATAATATCTTTCCAGTCGCCACTTCTTCCAAGGGAAGTAAAATAATATTGAAGTCCTTCTATTAAACATCCAAACAGGGTAGCTATTAAAAAAGATACCATCCACTTTTTAAGCTTCATGATGAATAGTAATAAAAACATGAAAATGCCAAAAAATAGGACATGTACCAATTTATCTATGCCAAAAATGGGAATATGAGCAATTTTCCTTTGCGGCATTAAGCATAGATAAAAAACGAGCAAGGTCCACAAAAAAGTTAAGGACTTTGCTCGTTTTTGTACTATAAAAAAGAGTTTTTGGAGCATTATGCGCCTACCAATGCTTGGTATGCAGCAGCATCTAATAAACCAGCTGCTTCTTCTGCATTTGATAAGGTCATTTTAACCATCCATCCGCCTTCGTATGGTGCTTGATTTACCAATTCTGGATTAGCTTCCAAAGCTACATTTACTTCCGTAACGGTACCACTTAAAGGTAAATATAAGTCGGAAACTGTTTTTACAGCCTCTACAGAACCAAATATATTGTTCATATTCAATGCTTTACCTACAGAAGGGATATCTACATATACGATATCACCTAATTCGCGTTGAGCAAACTCGGTAATACCCACTGTAGCGGTAGTACCTTCAATAGAAATCCATTCGTGATCTTTAGTGTACTTTAAATTGCTAGGAAATTGCATGGTTAATTTTTTTGGAAAGGTACATCTTTTTTTAAAAAAATTAAAATCAGCCTAAAACCAACACAATATTTTTATCATATGT
>JAURLW010000060.1 GCA_030831005.1 Bacteroidota bacterium | reverse complement strand
ATTTAGCGAATGCTTTTAGAGCTCCTAATATTGCTGAGTTTTCAGCTAATGGAGTGCATGAAGGTACAGTAAGATATGAGTATGGTAACAGTCAATTAAAACCAGAGAAGGCAACTCAAGTTGATATCGGTTTGGATTTTAAAACAAAACACGTCAATGTTCAGGCTGCTCTATTTGCTAATCGAATTGATAATTTTATTTATCTAAAGAAATTGCTTTCTGTAAGTGGACAAGATTCGATTCCTGTATTAAGAAATGAAAATAATTTTACCGCTTTCATACACGATCAAAATTTAGCTCATTTATATGGTGCAGAACTTTATTTAGATGTTCATCCACACCCTATAGATCAATTACATTTTGAACTGACCACTACGTATGTGCGTGCTATAGCTAAAGATCAATGGGGTGCTAATTTTAATCTTCCACAAATACCTCCATTCAGAAGTATTTTGGCGTCTAAGTATGTTTGGCAATTTAAAAACTCCTATTTATCTTCTGCTTATGTTAAAGCGGAGTTGGATTATAATAGTCAACAAAATCATTTTCTCTCTCAAAACAATACAGAAACGTATACGCCTTCGTTTGCGCTTACGAATGTATATGCAGGTGTTGATTTTAAGTTGAGAAATGCTAAGCAAAGTGCTAAATTAATATGCTCTGGTATCAATATATTTGACATTGCTTACCAAAGTAACTTAAGCCGACTTAAATATACAGCGCGTAATAACGCAACAGATAGAAATGGTGTATTTAACATGGGAAGAAATATTAGTTTTACCTTTGTATATAATTTTTAATTTATGCCTTGTATTTTATGGTTGGAATCGGCTTTGCCATCTGCTAATTTATTAGAAAACATAAAACTAACTCCTTGTAAAGTTATTGAAAAGGGGAGTGTGGTGGTAACTCAAGCAGGTACCCGTAGCTATGAGCAAACGCTTATTGGCTATGATGTTAGTAAGGCTGATTTTACTGAAATTAAAAAGCAAATTGAGGATGCTGTTTTGTTTTTTGAGGATAATGAAAAGCAACTAGATGTTATCTTTTCAAGAGATACCCTACAAGCGCGTATTGATTTTGGATTTTATACCACTTTTGTAGATCAGAAAATTGTAGTTCAACATGATTCTTTTCCCCATCAATTATTAGCACAATTGGGACGCTATAAAATTGATTTAGACTTGTCTCAGTTTTGGTACGGGGGCAATCAAGATCTGGCGTCTATTTAGTATTTAACGCATTGATAGCAATCCAAGCCATCATGCTCATGCCAATTTCCAGTGCTCGTTCATCTATGTCAAATCGGTCATTATGAACGGGCGCTGTAAATTTTTCATTATTTGTATTGGTGCCTATACGGAAAAAGCAACCTGGCATGTGTTGAGTATAGAAACTAAAGTCTTCACCAGCCATGCGTTTATCCAAAGTAATCACCTGTTCCTTGCCTAGGAAATCTGCAGCCCAAGCACTTGCTTTTTCGGTAAGTGTTGGGTCATTGTATAAAGAAGGGTAGCCTATAGGTATTTCTATATCTGCCTTTGCACCGTATGATTGGCAAATACCCTCAGTTATTTCTTTTATTAATCGATGAGCTTCTGCTCTCCAGGTTTCATCCATTGTACGGAAGGTGCCTAATATCTTTACTTCTTCAGGAATAACATTGGTAGCAAAGCCACCTTCTATTTTTCCAAAACTTAATACGGAAGGAATAAGTGGGTTAGCTTTTCTCGACACGATTTGTTGCAAGGCTACAAGTACCTGTGCAGCTATACTGATAGGATCTGTAGTTTGATGAGGAAGTGCAGCATGACCACCTTTACCTTTGATGGTAATATAAATTTCATCTGCACTAGCCATGTATTGACCAGATTTAAACCCTACATATCCTACGGGTAAATGAGGGTAAACATGAAGTGCATAAATAGCATTGGGCTTAGGGTTTTCAAGTGCTTTATCGGCAATCATTAAACTAGCACCTCCAGGATGTTTTTCTTCACCCGGCTGAAATAATAATTTGATGGTGCCTTCCCAATTGTCTTTAGTGGCATGAAGTATTTTAGCGGTCCCTAGTAGGCATGCGCTATGCACATCGTGACCGCAAGCATGCATTACGCCTTTGTTTTTCGAAGCATAACTACAATCATTAGCTTCTAATATTGGTAGGGCATCCATGTCGGCTCTTAAAGCAATACAGTTGTGATCTGGGTTTTTACCTTTTATTAAAGCAACAATACCTGTGCCAGCTACTCCTGTTTTATGTTCGATGCCAAATTCATTTAGTTTATTGGAGATGAATTGAGCAGTTTCAAATTCTTGAAAAGATAATTCGGGATGGGCATGTATATGATGCCTTATAGCTTGTATTTCAGAAAAAAATTGATGGGCTAATTGTTTGATTGTTGTTTGCATACATCCCTATATTAACTACTAAGTTAGTATTAATTTTTAGATTCTTCAATGATTTGTAAGCTAGCAGAGCAGCCAATTCTATTTGCACCTGCAGCTATCAATTCTTGGGCAAAGGCAAAGTTGCGTATGCCTCCTGATGCTTTTATTTGAATTGTATCAGGAATAGCGTTTTTGATTGTTACAATGTCTTCTACGCTAGCTCCTTTAGCAGCATATCCGGTAGAGGTTTTTATAAAATCAACATCTAGAGCTGCATATATTTTACAGCATTGTATGATCTCTTCTTTACTGAGTTCGCCACTTTCAATGATGATTTTTACGATGCAATGATGTTCGTGAGCTAATTGTATAATGGCCTTTGCTTCATTTTTAAGGTAATCCCACTGCTTATTTTTTACGGCACAAATATTGTGAACCACATCTAGTTCTTTAGCCCCATTTGTAATAGCTTCTTGAACTTCAACTAATTTTGAAGCAGT
>JAURLW010000059.1 GCA_030831005.1 Bacteroidota bacterium | reverse complement strand
TAAAGGTTACAGTTTGAAAATTGCAGCTTACGAAAACAATTAAAGATGGTTTTCAATAAAAAGTGGAGTTTACTATTGTTATTTTTGTTTAGTGCTTTTCACTTATTTGCTCAAAATAAGCAATACGCTTTTAGGGTTCAATTTACCAATAAGCCTACTTCATTTTCAATCAGCCAACCACTTGCCTACTTATCTCAGCGTGCCTTAGATCGTCGTTTGCGTTTTGCTATTGCTATTGATAGCTCTGATTTGCCTGTATATTCAAAATATACAGATACGGTATTACAATTGACGCAAGGTGTTTTTCATAGCCAATCAAAGTGGTTTAATCAAATTGTCATATTACTTTCCGATTCTTCTAAAATAGGCTTCTTGAATGCCAAGAATTGGATTCAGCAAGTTGATTATATTGCCTATTATCCCAATGGATTGCATGCCAAAAAAACAAATTCCCTAGAGAAAAATAAAGTTCAAACAAAAGGTAATTTATTTAAAACTACTAATGCGCTTAGTATCTATGGAGCAGCAAGCAAGCAAACAAGTTTAGTTAATGGACATCTGTTGCATGCAGCTGGCTTTAAAGGTCAAGGAAAACTAATTGCTGTTTTAGATGCTGGTTTTTTTAATCTATACAATGGTTTTGATAGTCTCTTGCTACAAAATAGAATTTTAGATCAATTTGACTTTGTTAGCAAAGATGCTGATCCAACGTCTAATGGAGATCATGGAACCTATGTCCTTTCTACCATGGCCGGTAACGAACCGGGTTTATATATTGGGGCCGCTCCGCATGCACAATATGCACTTTATAGAACAGAAGATAATAATTCCGAACAACTCATTGAAATGGATAATCTATTGGCTGCATTAGAACGTGCAGATAGTATAGGTGCGGATATTGCAACCATGTCTTTGGGATATAATGAATTTTATACGCCATCCTATTATATATTTCCAAAGTCATTATTAGATGGAAAAACTACATTAGCTGCCAAAGCAGTAAATAAAGCGAGTGCTAAAGGAATGATAGCTGTAGCTGCAAGTGGTAACGAAGGCGGTAATAACTGGAATTTTTTATTGACACCTGGTGATGCTGATAGCGCATTAACAGTGGGTACTGTAGACTCTTTTAAAAATGACGGACCGGCATCTAGTCCGGGACCTAATTATACAGGTCTTATAAAACCAGATGTTTGTATGTTGGGTACACCAGCTGCATTATTATATAGTAGAGGAAATGTGCTTTTTGCAATAGGTACATCCTTTGCAGCACCTCAGTTGGCAGCCTATACAGCATGTGTTATGCAGGCAGCACCTAATGCTAGTTTATTTGCTATTAAAGAAGCGATTCGTAAAAGCGCTCATCGATATGCATTGCCTACCAATAAGCAGGGATATGGAGTGCCAGATTTTGCTCAAGTACTTTCTAATTTAGGTATTGTATTACCGCCAGCAAAAGAGTATCCAACCCAAATTCAAATAACGCCTAATCCATGTACTGATTTTATTAAAATTACCTTGCCTACTGATTTAAATGCTACAGTACCATTTGAATTATTTGCGTCGAATGGAGCGCTTGTTTATAAGGGTAGTTTAAATTTTAACCAAACAAACCAAGCAAGTATTAACTTGCCGGAAAGTATTACTAGGGGCGTATATGTTTTAAGTGTAGTGATTGAAGGACAGCATCAAAAACATACGTTTTTAAAACTCTAGTGGTCGTTCTAAAACGGCTATAAACATACAATCTGCTTTGTTTTCAATGCCATTAATTAAATGCATCTCTTTGCAAGTAATCTTAGGATTATGTTGGAGCAAGGATTCAATTATTGCTTCGTTTTCTGATTTGAAAATAGAACATGTAATATATATTAAACTTCCTCCTTCTTTTAAATAAGCTAAGCTGTTGTTGGCAATGATAAATTGCTTAGCATTAAAACTACTCAGTTCTTTAGTATTGAAAAAATAAAATTGCTCTGGTGTTCTAGCCCAAGTTCCAGAACCGCTACATGGTACATCACAAATAATATGATCGAAGCGCATGGTTGCTAGCTTTTGCTTTAACAACATAGCATCCGTAATATCTGCAATGATAGGAATGGGTGCTTTTAATTTAGCATTTCTAAAACGTTCTTGTAAGTTGTGCATACTACTTGCTCTTACATCCATTACATGATGCGTTATTTGTTTTTTCTTAGAGGCCAATAAGAGCGATTTGCCGCCTGCTCCACAACAACTATCCAACCAACTTTCACCGTTTTTGGGATCAAAATAATTACCTGTTTTTTGAGAAGAGTAATCTTGTATTACATATTGATCTTTTGGTATAATACTATCTATGGCACTTGCATTATTAACCGCTATACAATGGGTGTCAATTACTTCAAATGGGATTTGTGCTTGCGATAAAAGGCTAGTGCATGTTTCTATAGGTCCAATAGTACGAATGAATACAAGTGGTTGTTGAAACAAAGAGAGAAGCCAAGCGTCGTAAGTGATTTTATCTGATAAGGCTATTGCTTTGAAGTTAGCAGGAATAGAAATGCTTATTTCGATATCATTTTGAACTGCAAATTTTATTTTTTCGTCAATAGCTAATTCAAATGTGGCTTGTAAATAAGCAGGTAATAAATGCACTAAGGGTGCAACTTTACATAGCCATAAGCTAATAAACATTTGCTCTTCAAAACTAATTTTTTTAGTATGGCTAATAAACTTGGCACAACGATACCAGCTATATACACAATGTGCAATTGATTTGCGGTCTTTACTGCCTAATTGTTTATGTTGTTTGGTATAATTTCTTAGCGTATGCGATAAAGGTAATTCTCCTTTATAGGCGCTAATAATTTTCTCACTATGAAATAAAATAAAATGCATAGGTTTCAAATATAGTTTTTAAATGGAATTCTTGCAATGAAATACACAATTACTTTAGAGATTTCATTTATCTAAATTATATTTGTAATTCTAACCAATAAAAATGCTTCCTGTATATATTTATATCCTCCTTATTAATGCCTGTTTTTTTTGTGTAGATATATTAGTTCGTAAAGAGAGCATTGCGAGTAATACCTTAGCGTTTATTTCTAAGAGAAGCATACTTACTACACTATTAACGGGTATTTGGTTATATACTCGATCCATTGATTTAATGGCGATTTCACTAACTACATATTTTCATATCGTTGGTATTGCATTAATTTTGTCCTTTGGCTTAATTTGCTATGCTATTTCATTTAAGCATATCGCTTTTACTAATGTTGCTATGATTTCCTTACTTGGCGTATTATTCCAACAAGTATTCATGGTGTTGATTTACGGAATTACCCTCACTAGTATATCTTTATTTTGTTTGTTACTAGCTGTTTTAGGTTTGGCTGTTCAAATTGTAAACCCCAAATTATCTAAGGGTACTTTATACGCATTAGGGAGCGCCTTATTCTTTAATTTAGGGTATGTTCTGTTAGCTCATCCATTGCAATCTTCCCCGTTGGAGCTTAGTACTTTTATGATTGAATTAATAATCTTGATAGTGTCTACAATTTTTTATTTTGTTACGTCTAAAGAATATACACCACATTATTTTTTCAAGCTTAATAAAAACCTATATCTAATAGCGGTATTAACTACATTTGGTGTTTTAGTGGTAGGTTATACCTATAAATATTATCCTATAGATAAGGTGACTTTGTATAATTTATTCTTACAGCCTACAACGGTTTTTTTAGCTTATTTTATTTTAAAAGATAAACTAAGTAGGAGAGAATGGTTGGGTAACATTATTATTCTAATAGCTTTTATTATTTTTCAAATAGCGCAATAAAAAAGCCCCAAAACTGGGGCTTTTATTAAATTTCTAATAATCCTTGAACGGGATCTTTTCCAATAAGCATTGAAGCCGGATTTTCTAAAAGTTCTTTTACGCGAACTAAAAAACTAACTGATTCTCTACCATCAATTATACGATGATCATAGCTCAAAGCTAAATACATCATTGGTCTAATCTCTACTTTGCCATTAATCGCCATTGGGCGTTCTTGAATTTTATGCATTCCTAAAATAGCAGATTGAGGTATATTGATAATAGGAGTACTCATTAGAGAACCAAACACACCACCATTCGTAATGGTAAACGTACCTCCGGTCATTTCTTCTACAGTCAATTTATTTTCTCTTGCTTTTTTAGCTAAATTACCAACCGCTTGTTCAATTTCTGCCATGCCTAAACTCTCCGCATTACGTATAACAGGAACTACTAAGCCTTTAGGTGCTGAAACAGCAATGGAAATATCACAATATTCGTGATAAATAACTTGATCGCCATCTATATAAGCATTTACAGCAGGCCATTCTTCTAATGCGATGCAACATGCTTTAGTAAAAAACGACATAAATCCTAAGTTAACACCATGCGATTCTTTGAAGGTATCTTTATATTTCTTACGAATCTCCATAATATTGGTCATGTCTACCTCGTTAAAGGTGGTCAACATAGCCGTTGTGTTTTTCGCTTCCACTAATCTTCTAGAAACTGTTTTACGAAGATTACTCATTTTTTCTGGACGATCATTTCTGCTAAATGCAGCAGCGCCAACTTTCTTGCCAGGGTTAGCTAATGCATCTAATACATCTTGTTTTTTTATTTTTCCTAAAGATCCAGACCCTACTACATCAGTAGCCTTTACTTGTTTGTCAGCCATAATAGCATTAGCTACTGGTGTAGCTTTTACATCTTTATTAAGTACAGGAGTAGGCGCCACTTCTTTTTTCTCTTCCTTTATAGCTGCTTTTGCAGGTTTTTCTTCTGCCGCAGGTGTTGCATTTGCAGGTCTGCTTGCTGTTTCATCGATTTTACATGCTAGATCGCCAATGTTTAGGGTTGCATTTTCAGCAGCAACAATATGCAAGATACCCGCTTGCTCAGCATTTAATTCAAAGGTTGCTTTTTCAGACTCTAATTCACATAACAATTCATCACGTTCTACCCAAGCGCCTTCTGGCTTCAGCCATTTTACAAGGGTTACTTCGTTAATAGATTCACCTACTGTTGGAACTTTAATTTCAATCATTTTTTGATTTATTAGTGGTGCTAAATTACTAAAGGATTATGGAATATTTATAAAGAAATATACTTATTCTTTGTTAATAAAGGAGATTATTGATAAAGCGCCTCTATTTCTTGGCTATATTTCTCCATAATTACTTTCCTTTTCAATTTTAATGTAGGCGTAATTTCTCCCGTATCTACAGTCCATTCATTAGGGAGCAAGGCATACTTCTTAATTTGCTCGGTATGATTAAAATGCTCATTGAATTTATGTATTTGTTGGTCCATAAGTTTATGAACACGCTCGTGTTTAAGCAATTCTGCCGTAGAAGCTGGCCATGCAATATCATGATCTTCAAAATAATTTTTCAGATTAGCAAGGGTAGGAACAATTAGCGCACTAATAAATTTCTTGTCGGCACCAATTACCATAATTTGCTCAATAAAAGGAGACTCTTTCATTTTGTTTTCAATTACTTGAGGGGCTACATATTTTCCTCCTGAGGTCTTAAACATTTCCTTCTTACGATCAGTCAGTTTAAGAATCGTGTTGTTTTCAACAAAGGTGCCGATATCGCCAGTATAAAACCAACCATCTTTTATTACTTCTGCAGTTAATGCAGGCTGTTTATAATAGCCCATCATTACATTAGGGCCTTTGCATAAGATTTCATTGTCTTCAGCTAATTTCACTTCTACCGAAGGAATGACTACCCCTACAGTTCCGTATTTTCTTCCATAGTTTTCAAAGGTATTAACTGAAACTACTGGAGAGGTCTCTGTAAGTCCGTAACCTTCCATAATGGTTAATCGAGCTGCTGTAAAAACGCGTATGAGACGTTCTTGACAAGCGGCAGAACCTGTTACTATAGCTATCACTTCACCGCCTAATGCTTCTCTCCATTTACTAAATATTAATTTATTAGCAAGATTTAACTGAGCGTTATACCACCATGACTTTTTTTCTCTATGGTCAAATTGATCTCCTAAGCGCAGTGCCCAAAAAAACAATGCCCTTTTGATGCCTTTTAATTCCATTCCCTTATTATAGATCTTTTCATATACCTTCTCTAAAAGCCTTGGTACTGTTGTAAATACAACAGGTTTTACTTCTTTTAAATTATCACCTATGGTCTCCATACTTTCTGCATAGTATATAGAAATACCCTTTTCAAAATAGAGGTAGGTACACATGCGCTCAAAAATATGATTGAGCGGTAAAAAACTTAAAGCTTTCTTTTCTATACCGTCGGTAAAAGAAAAATATTGAATGCTGTTTTCAATATTGCTAACAATATTCTTATGACTCAGCATTACCCCTTTCGGATTGCCCGTAGTGCCCGAAGTGTAAATTATGGTTGCTAAACTTTCATCGTCTATTTTAGCTAATTCATCTGCGCTAACGCGATTTTCTTTATTGATCAAACTTGACCAATGGTTTACACCTTCAATAGCATCAAAGGAAAATATATGTTGTAAGCTTGGTACTAATTGAAAGGCAGGTAAAAAGCGCTCATAGAGTTCTTTATTGGCTATGAAAAGAACTTTTACTTGCGCTTCATTAAAAATATAGACAAGTTCATTAACACTTACGGTAGGATAAATAGGGGTAAGCACACCGCCTGACATTTGTGTGCCCAAATCTGTTATTACCCATTCTGGTCTATTGTTAGAGATAATAGCTACGGTATCTACATTGTCTACACTTTTTTTATATTGAATACCTAATTGCTGAAGGCTATAAGCCAAAGCAGTAGCGGTATCCCATACTTCTTGGGCATCATAAGTGCGCCATTGATTAGCTACTTTGGCAGCTAATAATACAGAAGATGGATTTTTAGATTTGCGATTTGCAACTACATCAAACAGTTTTCTACCCATTTTTAAAAGTTTTAGGTTATGAAATTAAACATTTTTCTTATTTTTTTGAAGGACTTTATGGTTTTAAAAAAAAGTCGTTTTATCTTTGCACATGGCAACAAAGTCTAAATTCTACGGTGAAGGACTAACATTTGATGATGTTTTACTAGTTCCTGCTTATTCAGAAGTACTTCCTAGAGAGGTAAATATCCAATCTTATTTAACGAGAGACATTCAAGTAAACATGCCTATGGTATCAGCTGCCATGGATACGGTTACGGAAGATCGTTTAGCTATCGCCTTGGCTCGGGAAGGTGGAATTGGTATTCTGCATAAGAATATGAGTATTGAAAAACAAGCAGAATTAGTTAGAAAAGTAAAACGCCAAGAAAGTGGATTGATTATAGATCCCATAACCTTGGCTCCTGAAGCGTCTGTTGGTGATGCTCTTCGTTTGATGCGTGAGCATAAAATTGGAGGTATTCCTATTGTAGATGCATCTAATAAATTAGTAGGTATCCTAACCAATAGAGATTTGCGTTTCGAGAAAAATCCGAAGAAAAAAATCAAAGAAGTAATGACCAAAGACAAATTGGTTGTTGCGCCTATAGGTACTACCATGCAGAAAGCAGAAGGTATCTTGGAACAATACAAAATTGAAAAATTACCTATCGTTGATAAAGCAGGAAAGTTAAAAGGATTAATCACCTTTAGAGATATTATTCATTTAAAAAGCCATCCTTTTGCTTGTAAAGATCAATTTGGTCGACTTTTAGTTGGTGCTGCTGTGGGTATTACGGCAGATACCTTAGATAGGGTAGCAGCTTTAAAAACTGCAGGAGTAGATGTCATTACCTTGGATAGTGCTCATGGGCATTCGAAAGGGGTATTGGATATGGTGAAATTGGTAAAAAAATCATTTAAAGACGTACAAGTAATTGCGGGTAATGTAGCAACTGCTGCTGGTGCAAAAGCTTTAGCAGATGCTGGGGCTGATGCCGTGAAGGTGGGTGTGGGACCAGGTTCTATTTGTACTACCAGAGTAGTAACGGGAGCTGGTGTCCCACAATTAAGTGCTGTAATTGAAGCATCTGCAATGTTGAAAAAAAGGGGTATTCCGGTAATTGCTGATGGTGGTATCCGTTATACTGGAGATATGGTGAAGGCTTTGGTCGCTGGTGCATCAACGGTTATGGCAGGCTCTATCTTTGCAGGTACAGAAGAAAGTCCGGGCGAGACTATTATCTACGAAGGAAGGAAATTTAAATCTTATAGAGGCATGGGTTCTGTAGAAGCTATGAAAGAAGGATCGAGTGATCGTTATTTTCAAGATGTTGAAGCAGATATTAAGAAATTAGTACCAGAAGGCATTGTAGGTAGAGTGCCTTACAAAGGAACCTTAAGTGAAGTGATCCAACAATTTGTAGGTGGTTTGAGAGCCGGCATGGGTTATTGTGGAGCTAAAGACATAAAAACTTTACAAGAGCAAGCGCAATTCGTTCGCATTACAAGTGCATCTATGGCTGAAAGCCATCCACACGATATTGTGATTACAAAAGAAGCGCCTAATTACAGTAGATAATTAATTTTAATAGTTCAATAAAAAAGCCCCGAAATTCTTCGGGGCTTTTTGTTGTAATTACATTTTATTTTTGAATACTAATTTGTTGGGTCAGTGTTTTGTCTGCTTGAGTAATTTTTAGAATGTAAATGCCTGCATAATATGTTTTGGTATCAAAATAGGCTATGGTAGTGCCTGGATAAATAGTTTTCACATCCATCAACTTACCTTGTAAATCATAAAGACTCAGTACAACTTCTGTTTTGGTTAAGTCGTTTAATTGTACCGCAATAAGATCACTACTTGGATTAGGGAATACGGCTATGTCCGCTGCTGTTAAGTTACTAGTAATAGATGCGGTACTTGGATTGTAAGTAGTGGTGCTTTCAGTGATACTAGTTACTTTAGTTGCAATTTTATTGCCATAAAAAGTTGGACCAACAACATAAGGATAAGCTGAGTTCCAGTTAGCATCTACGGTAGCAAAATAGCAATAAATACCATTGGGGTATTCAGGAGTTTTACAAATACGCCCATTATGAGCATCCAAATAATCAGTTTGACCAGTTGTTGGCGCTATATATTCATAATCTTCTTTAAATAAACCCAAAGGGTAAGTGCTATTAACTGCAGGTCCATTTGTTCTGGTTGTCATTGTTTTTAATCGGTAAGACGATTTCATGCGAACAATACCTCCTGTACCATCTAGATTTTTGTAAGCATATGCTCCATAAATAGGAAAGCCATCATAAGCATAACCAATTAAAGGAGCATGTTTAGTGCTATCAATAACATACAAGCCATCAGCATCATATAAATTACAAACGGTAGAAATTACATTCAGATCTAATTTAAAGGCACTTGGGTTTTGGTGATGGTGATAGTTGCCCATTGCAGGATGACCTTTAGCACAGTCAAATCCAACACGCTCTGCTACAACAGCATCACGATTCCATAATCCATCGCCCATGCAAGGCGGTTGTATTGGGCCTCCACATAATTTTTGTTGTGCATTATTCCAAGATACACCATCTCTATAATCGAAGAGCGCTACGCCATTAATGAAAATTCCAATATTGCCACCTGTAGTAGGTGTAGGATTACCCGTATTTTGTGTTGGGTTTAAAGGGATTTTAAAAATTGCATTTTGGTTACTTGCCAAAGAAGGATTACCATCAAGGAAAGGGCCTGTAACATAGGCAGGAATACCTGTAGTGCTTATATACACACTTGTAGCTGAATATTGCACAGTTTGTACATTTGCAGGCACAGCATCTTGAATGGCTGTTGAATTGCCACTCACATAATGACGACCCATAATATTAGTTGTATTTCTTAACCAAGATGTTATTGCTGGATTGGTTTGTGCGCTTACTTGAAATACAAGTGAAATACCAAGGCATAAGAGTATGTATTTTTTCATTGAATTATTTTTGAAATTTATTAGACGATGGAAGCATGCAATTGCATGTAATTAAAGTTATTGATTTTTAAGTATATTTTTTGGGTAAGTATGTTTAGAATTAAAAATAAATTTATTATCGCTTAGACATAATAAAAAACTAATGATGTCAACTTGCTCATTTGCAGATATGGGCATTGGTTTTTGTAAGCGTATGTCGGTGTTTTTTTGAAAAGTATGGATTGTGGTATAAAATTTCAAAACATCTTTTAAAGATGCATACCTTCCATCGTGCATATAGGGATAGGTAAAAGCTATATTGCGCAAAGACGGCACTTTAAATTTAAATGAATCATTTTCATTTTTAGTAATCCTAAATCGACCATAGTCATGAATAGCCGAGTTTTCAGCTAGACCAGTATTAATAAATTCATAATTCGTAAACAAGGGCGCTTGGTGGCAACTATTGCAATGCTTTTGGAATAATTGATAGCCATTATTTTCTTGAGCAGTAAAATGCGCATCGCCACGCATAACACTGTCGTATTTGCTTTCTGCACTAACTAAGCTTAGCATAAATTGAGCAATTGCTTTTAAAAAATGTTCTCCAGTAATAGTTGAGTCGCGAAAGCACTGTTTAAATTGTTGCTGATAAGAGGCATCTTTATTGAGTTGAAAAAGTACCATTTCAATGGAGTTGTTCATTTCATTGCTATCACTCAAAGGCGCTAATGCTTGCATGTCTAAATGATGTATGGCCCCATCGAGCATAAAATACGGAGCCCAAGCTAAATTAAATAATGCAGGTGCGTTTCTTATGCCAATGCGGTCATAAATACCATGGCTTAGTTCGTGGTCTACATGTGCAAAGGCATTGTATGGCGAATGACAACTAGCGCAGGATAGGGTATTGTTTTTAGATAAAATGGGATCGTAAAATAATCTTCTTCCCAATGTTATAATGTCTTTTTTAAATGGATTGCTGGCAAAATCATAACGCGGTTTTGGGAAATAGCTAGGCAATAAATTTTTCTCTAGTCGACTACTACAAAGTAGCACGAATAAAATAGCAATAATTAGTAGGGTGCTAATTTTAGTCATGACAAATAGAAAATGATTGTGCTATATTGGTAGAAATTAGAACGGCTTCAGCACATGGCGACATGATTTTTTTCGTGTTGCTGAGGTCGATATGTTTTAGAAATGCAAGCAAATCAAATTGTATGCAATTGTTCTTGAGCCTATTGATTGGGAAGCCAATAGCTTGAATGGTATTATAAGGAGCGCTATAACCTCCAATATGTAATTGTAAATTTCTTGCACCATTCGTAATGGCTTCTAGTTTGAAATGTATATAGCCGCTTTGCCAAGTCCAGTACATGCCATTGCTAGGGTCTAATCCAGCACCCATAGCGCCTTTTTTTTGAATAAGGCTATCAACACCTAAAATAAAACTAAGGGAATCTGAGCTTTTTTTATAGGGTATAATAGTAGTTGCATCCTTTAATACATCTATTAAATAAGCTCCTTTTTTATCGGTTTGTACTAATTTCCCTTTTCTCCAAAATTGAAGATTAGCTATATAAAATTTCAATACCTTAATTTCAATTGTATCAGCTGAAGTGAAAATAAAATGATCTTGATTGATCTTGCTTTTGAATTGAATAGCTTGACAAAAACTAGAAACTGGAAGACTTATACATAGAATTACAAAAAGGAGTAGTTTCATTTTCGTGGTCGCTTAGGTTTGCTAAAAAATTTCGGGAATTCATTGCTTAGCTTATCAAATGTATGCTTTTGGTCTTGATTGCACAAATTTCTAATAGCTTTAAAATGCGCCATAAAATTAGCTTCTATTTCCAATCTAATGGTAAAATTTAGTTGTTTCCATAAAATGCATCTTCATAATGGATGATTTCTGTTTTCGAATCCTTCACTTTTTTATTTTTTAAAGCTACACTTATTATATCAAATTGAATATTTGAATAGCTGGTATATTGTTCTATAAAGGCATGAGCTGCCAAAAACAATAATTGTCTTTTTTTTGCAGTAACCGCTTCCTCTGGGAATCCAAATGTATTACTCCGTCTAGTTTTAACTTCTATAAAAACTAAAACATCCTTGTTTTTTGCAATGATATCAATTTCTTTGTGCTGAGCCCTCCAATTGCATGCTATGATAACATATCCTTTTTGGACTAAATATTCTTTTGCTATTTGCTCGCCAACTGCACCAGTTTTTGTATTTTTGTGACTCATTCAAAAGTAAAATTTTAAAATAATGAAACAACTTGTAGTTAATTTCCCACAACAATTAGCAGAAGCTATAGCTATTGGAAACAAAAATTCGTTTAAAACTAAAAAAAATAATTTTCAAAATATAGTTTTATCTGGTTTAGGCGGTAGTGGTATCGGTGGTTCTATCACACAAAACTATATTGCTGATAGCTGTTCTATCCCTTTTATCGTTAATAAAGATTATTTTTTACCAGGATTTATCAATGAAAAATCCTTGGTGCTAATTTCTTCTTATTCAGGAAATACAGAAGAAACATTAGCAGCTATGCAGCAAGCTATTAAAATGAAAGCAACTGTAATTTGTATTACATCAGGTGGTAAAGTGCAAGAATTAGCTAAAAAACATAATTTAGATTGCGTTATTATACCTTCAGGTATACCTCCAAGATCTTGCTTAGGCTATTCTATGGTGCAAGTTTTGTATGTATTACATCATTTAGGATATGTAAAAAAATCATTTGAAAAAGACTTAAAAGCAACTATAAATCTATTGAAAAAAGAAGCTAAAGCTATACAAAAAGAAGCTAAAGCTGTGGCAAAAAAATTAGTGAATAAAATGCCTATTGTATATGCTGCTGCTGATTTTGAAGGAGTTGCTGTTCGTTTCCGTCAGCAAATCAATGAAAATGGCAAAATGCTTTGCTGGCATCATGTAATCCCAGAAATGAATCATAATGAACTTGTTGGTTGGAGAAAGAAAGATCCTAATCAAGCGGTTGTGTTATTGAGAAATACTACCGATTACAAACGTACACAAATGCGTATGGAAATCAATAAAGAAGTATTTAAGAAATACACCAAGACTATTATAGAAATCCATTCTAAAGGCAAAAGCTATTTAGAGCGTGCATTTTATTTAATTCATCTTACCGATTTCGTATCTGTAGATTTAGCGGAATTAAATAAACTAGATCCTACAGAAGTTAAAGTAATTGATTATTTAAAAGGAGCTTTGGCAAAATCTAAATAATTGAATGGATCATATAAAATGCCCAAAACGTCACTGTTTTGGGCATTTTCATTTTTTAAAGGAATAAGTGTAATTTAGTGTTGTGATTTTACCTCAATCCATAGAAGAAGTTTTACAGCGTGCTGATATTGTAGAAATAATTGAGCAGTTTATTCGTTTGAAAAAACGTGGGGCTAATTATGTGGCCAATTGCCCATT
>JAURLW010000058.1 GCA_030831005.1 Bacteroidota bacterium | reverse complement strand
TTCTATAGCGTCCATCAATTGGACTGATTGCTGAAAGTGAATTTAATTCCATGGCTACAAAGATAAGAAAGGAAGCGATAGTATGAATTATTTATCGAATCGGGGATGAAATTTTTGCATCGTATCTCGCAAATAAGCTCTGTCGAGATGTGTATAAATTTCGGTAGTTGTAATACTCACATGCCCCAGCATTTCTTGAACTGCCCTTAAATCGGCACCGCGTTCAATTAAATGCGTAGCAAATGAATGGCGCAAGGTATGGGGATGAATATTCTTCTTTATACCACTAGCTTCTACTAGTTTTTTCAATATCAAGAACACCATAACTCTAGACAAGGCACTTCCTCTATTGCTCAAAAAGAGTACATCTTCATTTCCTGTCTTAATAGTTTGATGCACCCGTACTTGTTCTTTATAAATTTTTATTTGCTTACTTGCAGCAGCTCCCATCGGCACCAATCGCTCTTTGTTGCCCTTCCCTACTACTTTTATAAAACCAGCTTCTAAAAACAAATTCGAAACCTGCAAATTTACTAATTCACTTACCCGTAAGCCACAACTGTACAAGGTTTCTAACATAGCCAAGTTGCGTTGCCCTTCTGGCTTACTCCTATCGATAGCAGCTAGCAATACATCAATTTCTTCGATGCTTAAGAAACTAGGTAATTTTCTTGTGAGTTTTGGAGCCTCCAATAATTGAGTTGGATTATCCGTAATTAAACCCTCAACTTCTGCATATTGGAAAAATGATTTTAAACCACTAACAATTCTCGCTTGCGATCCCACCGCTAAATGCAACTCATGCAAGTAGCTTATAAATTCTTTTAAATGACTTAATCGAATTTGATCAATGTCAAGTTCGGGATACTGAAAAGCTAAAAACTGATCTAATAGATGTACATCATGCAAATAGGCATCTATGCTATTGTCTGACAAAGAGCGCTCTAATTGTAAATAGGCTTTATAGCCCGTAAAAAAACCTTTTTGCATGATTCTGTTGCAGCGCGTATATTTCTGTCAAATTTAATTTAATTTTGATGAAATAACGAAGCCCATGCATAAAATAGCTATTATCAACGGACCTAACTTAAATCTATTAGGAAGTAGAGAACCTGAAATTTACGGGGCGGTTTCTTTTGAAACATATTTTGCGCATTTACAAGCACACTTTCCAAGTGTAGAGTTTTTTTATTTTCAATCAAATGTCGAAGGAGAAATCATTAATCATCTTCAGGCTTGCAATCAGAATGTAGATGGTATCTTATTAAATGCTGCTGCATATACGCATACCAGTATTGCCATTGCAGATACCGTTAAAGCCATAGATACGCCCGTTATAGAAATACATATCAGTAATGTATTGGCTAGAGAAGCATACAGAAAGACTTCTTACATTGCTAGTGCCTGCATAGGTAGTATTTCCGGCTTAGGTTTAGAGGGTTATGCGTTGGGTGTTTCGTATTTACTCACTAAAACGAAAACCTCTTAAAAAAGCTATTGTTTCCATTCGTTTCTTTCCTTCTAATTGCAACTCATCGATGTACAACCATGCATCTGGACAAGCAAATCGAATATAGCTTTTGGAATCCGTTTGCATCGTACCTACAGCAACTTGTGGAGCTTCATTGACTACATGAGCTAGAAATACTTTTAATTGTTTTTGCTCCAAGAAGGTATAAGCCATAGGAAAAGGCGCTAAACCTCTGATAAAATTCACTAGTTCAGCTGCAGGCTTATTAAAATCTATTTGTAAATTTTCTTTGAATAATTTTGGAGCATGCTTGATTGTGCTCTCCTCTACATGGTCTTGAGGCACTTCTTGTAGAAATCCGGCTTCCAATTGTCGCAAAGTATTTACTAATAGTTCAGCCCCCATAAGCATTAAGCGTTGGTAAACGGTGCTAAAATTATCTTCTTTAAAAATAGGCGTTTTAGACTGCAATAAAATATTACCAGTATCAATTTGATGTTTCAATCGAAAAGTAGTAACCCCTGTTTCTGTTTCGCCATTCATAATAGCCCAGTTGATTGGGGCTGCACCTCTGTATTGAGGCAATATCGAGCCATGTACATTGATCGTACCTTGGGGCGGCATATTCCAAACAAGCTCAGGTAACATTCTGAAAGCAACCACAATATGCACATCCGCAGCTAATTCTTGCAGGGTAGCAATAAATTGTGGGTCTTTTAATTTTTCTGGTTGTAAGATTTGTAATTGATGTTGCAATGCATATTGTTTTACTGCTGATGCTTGCAATTGCATACCTCTACCTGCCGGCTTATCCGGAGCTGTAACTACGGCTAAAACAGAAAACCCATTTTGCACTAGCGCATCTAAAGATGCAACAGCAAAATCAGGTGTGCCAAAAAAAACCACTTTCAAACCCATATCCTTTCTAATTTGCTACAAAGATTTGATATTTATTTCAATATCACAATTTTATATAGCATTAAACTTTTAAGTAGCTTTAAGGTCTATAGGAGTAGATTACTATTATGGAAGAAAAATCGGTGTGGACAGATGAGCAAATCCTGCAATTGTTTAAAGAGCCTAATCAAAAAGAAGCGGCCTTTACACAGTTGGTAAGCAATTACCAAGAGCGTCTCTATTGGCATATCCGACGAATGGTATTAGCGCATCATGATACCGATGATATCTTACAAGAAGTATTTATTAAAGCTTGGCGACATTTAGACAACTTTAGGGGCGAATCGAGTTTGTTTACTTGGCTATATAGAATTGCTACGAATGTTACCTTAAGCTATTTAGAAGCTGCCAAACGAAAAGCACATAGTAGTTTTGATGCCCATAGTACCTATTTCGAACATAAATTAGTTGCAGAAAAAGGCTATGATAGCAACAAAATTGAATGGAAATTGCAAAAAGCCATCCAATCTTTACCAGAAAAACAAAAAGTAGTTTTTAATCTGCGTTATTATGATGAGTTGCCCTACCATGAAATGGCAGCCATTTTAGAGACCAGTGAGGGCGCACTAAAAGCATCCTATCATCATGCTGTCAAAAAAATTACTGCTTCTTTAAAAGAAGATTAAACGAATAAACAATTAATGAGTCAAAGATAAAGATGCAAGAAAATAATACATACGAATCTATTTTAGGAAAATCTCAAAGCAGCGATTTAAAAACGCTGATGCAAGTGCCTGATGACTATTTTCAAAAAAATGTATCTAATACTCTAGCTATAGTTAAAGAAGAAGTACCTAAAAATTTCAGCAAAGAGATCCCTTTGGATATACCTGCAGGCTATTTTAATGCGGATCGCTTTATCCCTACAAAGAAAAAATCAATAATGCTGCAATGGTCCTATTTAAAATGGGTAGCCGCAGCAAGTATTATATTATCTGTTGGAATAGCATTGTTTAATACGCATCAAAAAGCAAACAACTTAGCTATTTCTTCCCTGTCTAATGACGAAATAGCCCTTTATTTACAAGAGCATGAATGGGTAAGTCAATCAGAAACAATAGAAACGTATAACCTAGAACAAATTTCAGAAACAACACTAGATGAACTTTTAAAAGAACAATTAAACACTTTATAAATAATATACCATGAAACAACTCCTTATTTTAGCATTAAGCTTCGTTTGTTTTTCTTCATTTGCTCAGCAAGGTCGTATGCAAGAGAAATTAGAAAAAGTAAATAATTTAAAAATTGCTTACCTCACCAAAGCATTAGAACTTAGTTCTGCACAAGCAGAAAAATTCTGGCCT
>JAURLW010000010.1 GCA_030831005.1 Bacteroidota bacterium | reverse complement strand
TTCTTTGTCTTATTTTATGCATAAGCTTCGCAAACACAGGGGAAGTTATAGGCATATAAACACCCGAAAAAAGTTGTTGCACATTTAACTGACAAGCAATATTTGCCCATTCCCAATTAAAATTATGCGCCATCATAACATTGCAACTAAGACCTTCTTCATAGATAGCATCTAATACTTCCCAATTGCCAACCATGCGTTTGTTCATACATGCTTTACTCATCATCAACAACTTGATAGTTTCGAGCCATTGATCACAAAAGTTTCGATAAAACTTTTTAGCAATAGCTACTCGATCTGCTTCTGAATATGAAGGAAAGGATTTAGCTAAATTATCTAATACCACTTTTTTTCTATAGCCTACCAAATAATACAAAATAAAATAAATGCCATCGGAAAGGGCATACAACAAAGGGAAGGGCAATATGGCTATGGCATAAAAAAGGACTAAAACCAACAAATACATAAAATAGGGCAGCAATTTGATACGTTAATTAACAAAATTAATTTAGAATATTTTAGGCAGATACACGAAATATCAGAAACTCCCTTTTAACTTTGTATATTCAAAAGTACTAAACAAAGCAATATGAAACTAATTACCTATTCTAAAAACTCCAATCAGCAAGTTGCCTTTTATGTAAATGAAATGCTGTTTGATGTAAATATGATAAATACTACGCTCCCATCTACACTTAAAGAACTTTTAGAAGATTGGGGTCATTATCAACCTATAGCTCAAAAAGCATACGAACAATTATTAGCAAGCACCGAAGGATTTACAGGTATTGCTTATCAAGATGCTTGCATTATGGCTCCTATTCCTAATCCAAGTTCTTGCAGAGATGGTTATGCGTTTAGACAACATGTAGCAGCAGCGAGAAGAAATAGAAAAGTAGACATGATACCTGAATTTGATGCTTATCCTATTTTCTATTTTACTAATCACAATGCTATTCAAGGACCTGGAGCAATTCCTTGTATGCCAGATCATTTTCAAAAATTAGATTTCGAATTAGAGATTGCCGCAGTTATTGGTAAAAAAGGAAGAAATTTTACTGCTGCAGAAGCAGATGAATATATTGCAGGATATACAATCATGAATGATATGAGTGCGCGTACCTTACAAATGGAAGAAATGCTCCTCAATCTTGGTCCTGCAAAAGGAAAAGATTTTAGCACCGTTATCGGACCTATATTTGTTACACCAGACGAATTAGCAGCTTATAAAGTGCCTGCAAAAGAAAATCATACTGGTGCTGCTTATAATTTAGCGATGAAATGTTGGGTAAATGGCGTTTTAGTAAGTGAAGGGAATGTAGCGGATATGGATTGGACCTTTGCTGAAATTATAGAACGTTGTGGGTATGGTGTAGATGTATTGCCGGGCGATGTTATTGGCAGTGGCACGGTAGGAACTGGTTGCTTTTTAGAATTAAATGGTACTGGTTTGCTAAATGATCCTAATTATCCTGTTCAATGGTTGAAAGACGGTGATGTTGTAGAAATGGAAATCACAGGTTTAGGAAGATTGACAAATACTATAAAAGCCGTAGATAGTTCTTTTAGTATTTTAAAACTTAAAAAATAAGTAAATGGTTGTTGGAATAATTGGTTCGGGTGCCATGGGAGCAGGCATAGCTCAAGTAGCTGCTATGGCGGGTCATACCGTATGGATTTATGACACACAACAAGCTGCTTTAGAGAAAGCAAGTGCTTCTTTAAAATCGAATCTGATAAAATTAGAAGAGAAGGGTAAAATTAAAGATGCCGCAAGTTTCTTTGCTGCTATGCATTTTGTAAGTAACCTTAGCACGCTTGCTCCTTGTTCACTTATCATCGAAGCAATCATTGAAAATTTAAACATTAAAAAAACCGTTTTTAGTGAATTAGAAACTATCGTTGCCGACAATTGTATATTAGCAAGCAATACCTCTTCCTTATCTATTACTTCCATTGCAGCCGCATGTAAGCTTCCTCATCGTGTTTTAGGACTACATTTTTTTAATCCGGCTCCTTTAATGGCTTTAGTAGAAATTATTCCGGCTATTCAAACCGATGAACTGTTGCTTTCAACAATAAAAGAACTCATGTTAGCTTGGGGCAAAACTCCTGTTTTTGCTAAAGATACGCCTGGATTTATTGTAAATAGAATAGCTCGTCCTTTCTATGGAGAAGCCATACGCATTTATGAAGAAGGCATTGCAGACATGGCTACCATCGATTGGGCACTCACTCATATTGGTGGTTTTAAAATGGGTCCATTTGCATTAATGGATTATATAGGACAAGATGTTAATTATGTGGTTACCGAAACCGTATTTGAATCTTTCTATTACGATCCTCGCTATAAACCTTCCTTCTCCCAAAAACGATTATTAGAAGCAGGTTGGTTGGGCAGAAAAACAGGTCGTGGATTTTATAATTATGCGGCTACCGCTACCTTACCAAAACCTACCGAAGATCTTGAATTAGGAAAACAAATTGTAGATCGCGTTGTGGCAATGTTGATCAATGAGGCAATGGAGGCGCTACATTTACAAATTGCTAATGCAGTAGATCTTGAAACGGCTATGACTAAAGGGGTTAATTACCCTAAAGGCTTACTGGCTTGGTGCGAAGAATGGGGGAAAGAAAACGTACTTGCTGTTCTCGATAACTTATATCACCAATATCACGAAGATCGTTACAGAGCTTGCGTGCTTCTGAGAAAATAGACTTATAAAATAGATAAAGCCTCCGGCCTTCTGGCTATCCAAGCTTTAGAACTCAATTCAATAATAGGGCGCTCTAGTAAAATAGGATTTTGCACAAGGGCTCTAATCCAATCTAATTCCTTAAATTGTTTAGTATCGCCTAAGGATTTAAAATGAGCTTCTTTTGTTCTAACTATACTTGCGGCTGGCACTTGTAGTTTTTTTAATAAAGCAATAAGTTCTTTTTGCGATAAGGGTTGTTCTAAATAATAGCGGATCCTTACTTCGTATCCCTTTTCTTGAAGCGCCAACAAGGCTGCTCTACTTTTACCACATCGATTATTATGATATAGGATTGCTGTTTTCATTACTTAATTTCTTGACAAAGTTCTACCAATACACCATGCGCCGATTTAGGGTGTAAGAAACAAACCAGTTTATTATCTGCGCCTCTTTTAGGTTGCTCGTTTAATACTTGATAACCCAATGCCGCTAAGCGTTTTATTTCCGCTTCAATGTCTTCTACTTCAAAAGCAATATGATGAATACCTTCTCCTTTTTTAAGAATGAATTTGGCAATTGGACTATCCTCGTTCATCGCTTCTAATAATTCTATTTTAGAATCGGCAAGCTGAAAAAAGGCAGTTTCCACCCCTTCTGAAGCAACTTGTTCTTTTTTATAGCAAGGTGTTTTTAAAAGTTGCTCGTAGGTTTTTACAGCCTGCTCCATATCTGCCACCGCAATTCCTATATGTTCTATTTTCATAATCAGCTATTTAAACTGCAAAATACATTGTTTTAGGGCAAAATAAGCGCTGCTTTGCAAATATTGCTTAATCAATTTTACTAATAGCGTTATAAAGAAAGTGTAAGTGCTTAAATTCTTGATTGCGTGGGTTTTGATGTACCTTTGTGCTACTTAAAAACGGATTAGAACGAACCTATATTATGGAATTAAAACTGCCTATTTATTTAGATAATAATGCTACCACACCAATGGATCCGCGTGTGTTAGAAACTATGCTTCCTTACTTTACCGATCATTTCGGTAATGCTGCAAGCCGAAATCATCCATTTGGATGGGCTGCAGAAGAGGCGGTAGACTATGCACGTGAGCAGGTTGCCAGCTTAATTGGTGCAGATCCTAAAGAGATTATTTTCACTTCAGGTGCTACCGAAGCCGATAACTTAGGTATCAAAGGAGTATTTGAAATGTATGCAAGCAAAGGAAATCACATTATCACTTGCACTACAGAACATAAAGCGGTATTAGATACTTGCAAACACTTAGAAAAACTAGGTGCACAAGTGACTTACCTAGAAGTTCTTCCTGATGGTATGATTGATTTAGATGCATTAGAAAAAGCCATCACAGATAAGACTATCCTTATTGCTATAATGTATGGCAATAACGAAATTGGTGTTGTTCAGCCCGTTAAAGAAATCAGTGCTATAGCACGCAAACATAATGTACTCTTTTTTACAGATGGTACGCAAGCTGTTGGTAAAATACCGGTAGATGTAATAGCTGATGGTATTGATTTAATGGCCTTTACGGCACATAAAATGTACGGACCTAAGGGTATCGGTGCATTATATGTAAGAAGAAAAAACCCGCGCGTTAAAGTTACTGCCCAAATGGATGGCGGTGGCCATGAGCGTAGTATGCGAAGTGGTACCCTAAACGTACCTGGTATCGTAGGTTTTGGTAAAGCAGCTGAATTATGCAAGCAAGAAATGGCAGCAGAAGCAGCACGCTTAAGCATTCTTAGAGACAAATTAGAAAATGCTCTTTTACAATTAGAAGAAGCTTATTTAAACGGTCACAAAGAAAATCGCTTACCACACACCACTAATATTTCTTTTAAATATGTAGAGGGTGAAGGCTTGTTGATGGGCTTCAATAAAAACATTGCACTTTCAAGTGGTTCTGCTTGTACGTCTGCTTCTTTAGAACCTTCTTATGTTTTAAAAGCATTAGGATTAGGCGATGATTTAGCGCATAGTTCTTTACGTTTTGGTTTAGGTAGATTTACAACCGAAGAACAAATTGATTATACAATAAAAGCTATTTCCGACACGGTAAATAAATTAAGAGAAATGTCTCCATTATGGGAAATGTTCAAAGAAGGCATTGACCTTAACAGCATTGAATGGGCACATCATTAAACAAAATATAAAAACAACAAATTATGGCATACTCAGAAAAAGTAATTGATCATTACAGCAATCCTAAAAATGTAGGCACCCTAGACAAAAGCAAAAACAACGTTGGTACTGGTTTAGTAGGCGCACCAGAATGTGGTGATGTAATGCGTTTACAAATTGAAGTAAACGAAGAAGGTATCATCAGTGATGCTAAATTCAAAACATTCGGGTGTGGCTCTGCAATTGCATCGTCTTCTTTAGCTACAGAATGGCTTAAAGGAAAATCAATCGATGAAGCGGTAGCTATCGACAATATGGATATTGTTGAAGAGTTAAATTTACCTCCAGTTAAAATTCACTGCTCAGTTTTGGCAGAAGATGCTATTAAAGCAGCTATTAATGACTATCGTACAAAAAATGGTTTGCCTGAATTAGCGCTAGAAGAAAAAAAACACTAATTGCCTAATCCATAAAATAATAAAATGATTTTTATAAGTGATAAAGCAGTTGAAAAAGTAAAACAACTTCGTGCAGAATCTAGCATTGGAGAAGATTACTTTTTGCGTGTAGGCGTTGTAGGTGGCGGCTGTTCGGGCTTGTCTTATAAATTAGACTTTGATAACGAATTGCAACCCAAAGATCAATTATTTGAAGATAAAGGCGTTAAATTAGTTACAGATTTGAAAAGCTTTTTATATTTGTGTGATACAACTTTAGATTTCTCTGATGGATTGAATGGAAAAGGTTTCCATTTTATCAATCCAAATGCAAGCAGAAGTTGTGGTTGTGGAGAGAGCTTTAGCGTTTAAATTAACTATTAAAAAAAAGTACTATGTTACAAACAGGAAATACAATTGTAAGTATTTATACCGAAATGACTCCAAACCCTGAAACTATGAAATTTGTTGCCAACAAATTATTGTATCCTGGTAAGAGTATTGATTTTGCTGATGAAACAAGTGCCGCTCCATCACCACTAGCAAAAGAGCTATTTGCATTTCCATTTATTAAAAGCGTGTTTATAGCAAGTAATTTTGTAACACTTACAAAAACAAGTGATACACAGTGGGATGAAGTAATACCAACTATTCGTCAGTTCTTAAAAGAATATTTAGAAGCTGGCAAAACGGTTATCAACGAAGATGAAGTTGTGGTGAAAGCAGGTACTAATTCTGTAAGTGATAGTGATACCGATGTGGTTATTCGCATTAAAGAATTATTAGAAAACTATGTAAAACCGGCTGTAGAAATGGATGGTGGCGCTATTAGTTTTATTAGTTTTGAGAATGGCACCGTAACCCTTTCTATGCAAGGCTCTTGCTCAGGTTGTCCTTCCTCTACCGTTACCTTAAAAGCTGGTATTGAAGGCATGATGAAACGTATGATACCAGAAGTAAAAGAAGTAGTAGCCGAATCGGCATAAAGAAATCAAAAAATATTAAAAAGCAGTCATGAGACTGCTTTTTTTATTAAATATAAACGCTAATTTGTATTATTGTAGTGCTGTAAATAAATACATATGAATATTCAAAATAATTATGTCTGCATAATGGCAGGTGGTATTGGAAGCAGATTTTGGCCAGAAAGTAGAATGGGCTATCCAAAACAATTTATAGATATACTTGGAACAGGCAAATCACTTATTCAATGGACCTATCTTCGTTTCTTGGACATATGCCCAAAAGAGAATATTTATTTTATTACAAACCAGCAGTACATTAAAACGCTACAAGATCAAATTCCTGAAGTAGCAGCTGAAAATATTATAAGTGAGCCTTCTCGCAAAAACACAGCACCATGTGCTGCCTACTTTGCACATCGTATTTATGAAAAAAATCCAAATGCCAACATTATTATGTCACCGGCAGATCATTTGATCATGGACGAAAAGGGATTTACTACAACAGCATTAAATGCTTTAGAATTTGTATCAAAAAACGATGCCTTGTTGACGCTAGGTATTAAACCTACTCGTCCGGATACAGGCTATGGATATATTCAATACGACATTGAAGATCAAGTAGATTCTGTATTTAGAGTACGTACCTTTAGCGAAAAGCCTTCTTTAGAATTAGCAAGAACCTTTTTAAAAAGCGGTGATTTTTTATGGAATGCCGGCATTTTCATTTGGAATGTAAATACTATTAAAAACGCACTTGAAAAATATCTTCCAGAATTAAATGATGTTTTTATTCAAGCAAAAGAAGTTTATAATACACCGAAAGAATTAGAACTAATCAATCAGTTGTATGCCCAATGTACCAACATCTCCATAGATTATGGTATTATGGAAAAGGCAAAAAATGTTTTTGTTGTACCATCCTATTTTGGTTGGTGCGATTTAGGAACATGGGAATCGGCTTACGATAATTTTGAAAAAGATTATTTGGGAAATGCTGTTCACGGAGATAATGTAATGATTATCGATGCCACAGAATGTATGATTAAAGCACCTAAGCAGAAACTTGTAGTCTTACAAGGTTTAGAAAAATTCATAGTAGTGGATACCGAAGATGTGCTTTTAATTTGTGAGCGCAACCGTGAACAACAAATTAAAGAGTACGTAGCCGAGGTAAAACGCAATAAAGGAGATAAATTTCTATAAGCTTGAAACACACTGCTGCAGATACTACTATATTCAGCGTCATGAGCGCATTGGCTAATGAACATAAAGCCATAAATTTATCACAAGGTTTTCCAGACTACCCTTTGCATCCTGCATTAAGCGAACATTTATTTAATGCCAGCAAAGAAGGTTTTAATCAATACGCACCTATGATTGGATGGGCTCCATTGCGAGAACAAATAGCTAATCAGTACGTCCAACAATATCACATTTCTCCTAACCCAGATACAGAAATTACGATAACTCCAGGTGCTACCTATGGGATTTTTACAGCTTTGGCTAGTATCTTATCTGCTGATGATGAAGTAATCGTATTAGAACCTGCCTATGATAGTTATGTTCCCAATATTGAAATGTGTAATGCCACTCCAATTTGTATAGCATTAAAAGCACCATTTTTTAGTGTTGATTGGGAAGCCATTAAAAAGGCTATTAATGCTAAAACAAAAGCAATCATTGTCAATACCCCTCACAATCCTACAGGAGCGGTATGGGCTAAAGAAGATTGGA
>JAURLW010000009.1 GCA_030831005.1 Bacteroidota bacterium | reverse complement strand
TCTAGGAGTGGTAAACGATACTACACAACATGAAAAAATAAGTGTTTGGATTAAAGAAATTCAAGATCGATTATTCACCATTGGTTCGGTATTAGCTACGGCACCCAATAAAGAAATTAGCATGAAACTGCCTGATGTGCACGTTGAAGATGTACAATGGTTAGAGCAACGTATTGATGAAATGAATGAGCAATTGCCAGAAATGCGTTCTTTTATTTTACCTGGAGGTCATTTGGCTGCTTCTAGCTGCCATGTGGCTCGTTGTGTATGTCGCCGTGCAGAGCGTATTTGTGTGGCTATGCTAGAACTTAATGAAGAAGTGCCCGATTTAGTTATTCAATATCTAAATCGTCTATCTGATTTCTTATTTGTTCTTGCACGATTTATAGCCCACGAAAATGGTGCTGCAGATGTGCCTTGGACTGCCCGCGTTTAAAAAAGATAAACTCATAATATTATGAAATTGGCTATTGTAGGTGCTACAGGATTAGTGGGTAGCACCATGTTACAACTTATTGAAGAATTAAAAATTCCGGTAGAAACCTTAATTCCGGTTGCCTCTGAAAAATCGGTAGGCACAACTATTACCTTTAAAGGGGAAAAAATTAAAGTAGTAAGCGTTGAGGATGCCATTGCCTTAAAACCAGCTATGGCCTTATTTTCTGCTGGTGGCTCTGTGTCTTTAAGTGAAGCGCCAAAATTTGCGGCTATTGGTTGTTATGTAATCGACAATTCTTCTGCTTGGCGAATGGATCCAACAAAAAAATTAATAGTACCGGAGGTGAATGGGCATGTTTTAGAAAAAACAGATTATATCATTGCCAATCCCAATTGCTCTACCATTCAAATGGTCATGGCGCTCTGCCCTTTACATAAAGCCTATACGATACAACGAGTAGTAGTAAGTACTTACCAATCTGTAACGGGCACTGGACAAAAAGCCGTAGCCGAATTGATGGATGAAAGAGCTGGCGGCAAAGGTTTTGGTGTATATCCGTATCCTATAGATTTAAACTTAATTCCACAAATTGATGTGTTTCTTGACAATGGTTATACCAAAGAAGAAATGAAAATGATTTTGGAAACGAATAAAATTATGGGCGATGACCGTATTCAAGTAACGGCTACTGCTGTGCGCGTGCCGGTAATGGGTGGTCATAGTGAAAGTGTGAATATTCAATTCAAAAACGATTTTAACTTAGACGATGTTAGAGATTTATTAACTGCTTTTCCAGGTGTTGTAGTACAAGATAATCCTGCAGAAAAAATATATCCTATGCCGCTTGCCGCAGCAGGTAAAAACGAGGTATTTGTTGGGCGTATACGAAGAGATTTTTCTGCACCTAATACCCTAAACTGCTGGATAGTATCTGATAATTTACGCAAAGGTGCCGCTACTAATGCCGTACAGATTGTTCAATATTTATTGCATAAAAACTGGCTTGCTTAAGCAATTGTCATTTGTTTGTCATAATATAAATTAGGTGCTTGTAATCCCTATATACGAGATTACATTTGTGCAAAATTTATACAGATGAAAAAGAGATTACTTTCGATTTTAAGCCTTTTAATTAGTCAAGTTGCCATTGCACAAACTTGGGTATTCGACTCTGTAAGCACAGGAGCAAGTTATGCCAATGATGTGTACTATAGCATGAGCAACGGAACTACAAAAACAGTAGCTAATAATAATTGGCATATTGCCTTTCAGATGGCGCCTCAATTTGGCCCAAGTGCTAGCGCAAGTATCCTTGCAAATCATGCAGTAAATAATGTACAAGTATTCTCCCTAAACTTAAGTGCTGCAGCAAAATTTGCTAATCTTTCTGCTAGCGATACAATTGGAAAAACTAATCCTGAACGAGAATTATTGGGATCCAACAAAACATGGAATGTGGGTGCCTTTAATAAAAATAAAAACCCATCTAATTTATTTGATTACGGTTGGGGCAAATACAATCAAACAACTAATAACTTAAGCGGCGATTCTATTTACTTGGTAAAAATTGGGAATACCACTGCCTATAAAATTTGGGTGCAAGAATACATCTCCCATCCGGCTGATTCTATTTCATGGAAAGTACGCATTGCCACGTTTTCAGGCAATAGTGACACAACACTTATAATACCAAGAAACAAAGCACCTTTTAATTTTACAGATCGCTTATTTGCCTATGTAAATTTAGGAACCTATGCTATCCTTGATAGAGAACCTAGCAGAAGCAATTGGGATTTATTATTTACTCGTTATAAAGACACCGCCACACAAATGGGCTTAACGCTTACTATGAATGTTTCTGGCGTTTTACAACACCCTAATGTAAGTGTTGCCAAAGTGCCGGGTGCTGGCATGCCTAGTTCGTCGAGTTTAAGCTACCTAGATAGTATTAATACCATAGGTTATGATTGGAAATATTTTCCAGGTTCTTATCCTTTCCTTATTATGGATAACAACTATTTTTTAAAAAATAAAAATAATAATACCTATTCAGTTATTCAATTTACAGCATTTGGCGGTAGCATTAATGGAGTGTATACCTTCAAAAAGCAAAATCTAGGTGCAACTTCTATTGAGCAAAACACAAAAAGTAAAAATACCATATTAAGCTACCCTAACCCAGCTCATCAAAGTTTATCCTTACTTCTAGATGTAGACTATCCAGTGGCGCAAGCGCAACTTAGTATTACTTCGCTTACAGGTGCAGTAGTATATCAAGCTCATACTTCATTAGATGCTGGATTAAATACCATTAGTATAACAACAGCTGATTGGGCAAATGGTATTTATCTATTGCAAACAAAAATAAATGAAGAAATACAACAACAGAAAATTCTTATTCAACACTAATTGAAACTTGAAAAAAATATCAGCTATTTTACAATAGCTGATTTTTTATTTTTATGAAACTACTCGCCTACATTTTACCCTTTCTTATCGCCCAACAATCTTGGGGACAAAAAAGTGTTGACAGTACTAGTTATAATCCATTAAAGGAGGTTATTGTTACTGGCGTAAGCAAACCTATTTCAGTACAAAACGCACTGAGTACCGTAAAGATTATAAACCGAAAAATGATTGATGCGCAAGGTGCTAATACCTTAAACGACGTATTGCGCAATCAATTGAATATGCAAGTACAAAACGATGGTTTATTGGGTAGTAGTTTATCTATGCAAGGCTTTAGTAGCGATAAAGTAAAAATTCTATTAGATGGCATTGCTATTAACGGTAGAGAAAATGGTAGTATAGATTTAAGTCAGATTGATTTACAAAATGTAGCACGTATAGAAGTTATTCAAGGACCCATGAGTGTAGTGTATGGTACCGATGCGGTAGGAGGTATTATTAATATTATAACCAATAAAAATCCTCGTACTCAATTTACCATAACCAATCAATTCGAATCTATTGGTAAATACAATCTTCATGTTCATTACAATCAAATAAGAAAACGCTATCATTGGTCTGCAACAGCAGGCCGTAATTTTTTTGGTGGTTGGAACTACATCGATACTGGTTCGGTACAACGACAACAGCTTTTCAAGCCAAAGGAACAATATACATTAAGCACATTTTTAGAATTTAAGATTAAAAAAAGCAACCTGCAATTTTCATCTGATTACTTGAAAGAAACATTGTATAATAGAGGTCCGCTTGCCGCATGGAATGCCTTTAGAGTATATGCCATAGACGAAAAATATCTTACTACACGTTTTAATAATCGTATAAAATGGACAGGTACATGGCGTCAACATTTCGATTGGAATTGGCAATTAGGAATGGCGTATTATCATCGTGTTCGCAATAGATATACGCTAGACTTTACTGATTTGAATGAGCAATTAACAAGTGGAACTGGCGATCAAGATACTTCTTCGTTTATAGATTATACCAGCCGAGCAATGCTCTCTAATAATCAACATGCCATTGCTTATACGATTGGGATGGATATCAATACACAGTTTGGCAATTCGCTTAAGTTAAGCAACAAAACATCTAGTGTTCAAGACTATGCATTATTTATTCAGGCTAACAAAAAGTTTTTTCAAGAAAAATTGAAATTACAAACAGGATTAAGAGCCTCGTATAATACACAATACAGCATTCCCCTAATTCCAGAAATTAGTCTCTTATACAATCCTTGTAAAACTATACAAATTAGAAGCTCTTATAGCAAAGGCTTCCGAGCGCCTTCATTAAAAGAACGCTATTTGTCTTTTATTGATCAAAACCATTTTATAGTAGGCAATGAAAACTTAGAAGCAGAAAATAGTAATCATGCGCAATTATCGATATCACATGTTGCCTTTCAAAAAAACACCACACTTCTTCATGTTTTATTTACTCAATATTACAATCATGTATTTAATGCTATTAATTTGGCCTTAAGTAACCCTGGTTTAAGCAATACCCAATACAGTTATTATAATCTAAAGGAATTAAGAAATACCATTAGTAGTTTTGAAATAGATATGCGCTACAAAAATTGCAGTGCTAAATTAGGTGCCTCTATGGAGTACAACTTCAAAAGTATGAGTAGCCTAAGTAGTTTCACTGCTCTTGAGCAAACGCTAAGCTTAGGATATCAACTAAAGCAGTCTGAAGTGCAATTCAATTGTTTTATAAAAAACACAGGGGCTAGACCATTTTTGCAATTAGGAGCTGTTGATGGAACGCTTTCTTACAATGGCGTTCAACCTGCTTTTACCTTAGTAGATCTTACTGCAGATCATTCATTTTCTTTATCTAAAAAAAGAAAAACAAACCAATTAAAAACTATTGTAGGCATTAAAAACTTGTTGGATGTTCAAAGCTTAATTATTCCAGGTGTGGTAGCTATTGGTCCGCATAGTGGTACCAATAGTTTAAATTTTTTAGGAAGAAGTTTCTTTGTAACACTTACTTATCAATTATAAAAAAGGGCTTGCGATGCAAGCCCTTTTTATTATGATGTATATTAGCGTAAGAATAATAATTCTCTATATTTTGGCAATGGCCAGCTTTTATCATCAACCATCAATTCTAATTTATCAGCACTATAACGGATAGCGTCGAAATGAGGTTTTACTGAGTTGCAATATAACGCTGCACGTTTATGCATATCCGGCTCATTATTAGCTTGTTTGCGAGCTTCAATCATCGCTTCTACATGATCATTGATTTTTTGAATATGCTCGCTGATTACTTTAATTAAATTAATTTGAGCTTTAGTAGTGCTCGCATCTAATCCAATTGCTTGTAGACCTTTTACATTATCAATGAGTGTATTTTGATAATTAATTGTAGCAGGCAATATATGATTGGTAGCTAGGTAACCTAAAATTCTAGCTTCAATTTGTACTTTCTTTACATAATCTTCCAACATGATTTCATGTCGTGCATCTAATTCTACTTCAGTGAAAATTTTATTAGACATGAACAATTGCTTAGCATGTTCTGTAACATAAGCATCTAAAGCCTCTGGAGTCGTTTTAAAATTATTCAAACCTCTTCTAGCAGCTTCTTCTGCCCACTCATCACTATAGTTATCACCTTCGAATCTGATTTTTTTAGATGCGGCAATATATTTTCTAAGAATATGCATTACTGCAATTTCTTTTTTCTCCCCTTTTTCAATCAACTCATCAACTTCTACTTTAAATTGTTTTAAAGTTTCTGCCATGATGGTATTCATAACAATCATTGGTGTAGCGCAATTGGCTGTGCTACCTACTGCTCTGAATTCAAATTTATTTCCCGTGAATGCAAAAGGACTTGTACGGTTACGATCCGTATTATCCATCATTAATTCTGGGATTTGTTTATGAATATCTAATTTTAAAATTACTTCATCTTGCTCAGAGAAATTATCTGTTACGCGCTCTTCGATTTCATCTAATACTTGCGATAAATATTTACCTACATAAACAGAGATAATAGCAGGAGGCGCTTCATTAGCTCCTAAGCGATGATCATTACTTGCAGAAGCAATAGATGCACGCATCAAATCTGCATAATCATGAACAGCTTTAATGGTATTAACAAAGAAAGTTAAGAACATTAAGTTTGTTCTTGGTGTTTTACCAGGGCCTAATAAATTAACACCCGTATCGGTAGACATACTCCAGTTATTGTGCTTACCACTACCGTTTACACCAGCAAATGGTTTTTCGTGCAACAATACTTTTAATTTATGACGTTTAGCTACGCGCGTCATCACATCCATTAATAAAGAGTTGTGGTCAACTGCAATATTTACTTCTTCAAAAATTGGAGCACACTCAAATTGAGAAGGCGCCACTTCATTGTGACGAGTGCGTAATGGAATACCTAATTTATAAGACTCTTGTTCGAAATCTTGCATGAATGCATATACGCGTTCTGGAATAGAACCGAAATAATGATCTTCTAATTGTTGTCCTTTAGCAGGCGCATGACCAACTAAAGTTCTGCCGCACATCACTAAATCTGGACGGGCATTTGCTAACGTTTCGTCGATTACAAAATATTCTTGTTCCCAACCTAAAGTAGTAGATACCTTAGAAACATTTTTATCGAAATAATGACATACTTCAACTGCTGCTTTATCTAATGCAGAAATTGATTTTAATAAGGGTGCTTTATTATCTAAAGACTCACCGTTGTAAGCAATAAAGATAGTAGGGATACAAAGTGTTTTACCATGACCTGTTTCCATAATGAAAGCAGGCGAAGATGGATCCCAAGCGGTATATCCACGCGCTTCGAAAGTGGCTCTAATACCTCCATTTGGGAAACTAGATGCATCTGGCTCTTGTTGAATAAGTGCATCGCCATCGAAAGTTTCGATAGCCGTTCCGTCTCCTTTAATAGTAAAGAATGAGTCGTGCTTTTCTGCCGTAGTACCAGTTAAGGGTTGAAACCAGTGGGTATAGTGTGTTACACCTTTAGATTCTGCCCAATTGCGCATACCAGAAGCAATTTGATCAGCTACTTTACGCTCAATTTTAACACCGTTTTTAATTGAATTTTGTAAGCTTTTATATGCTTCGTCACTTAAATATTCTCTAATTACCTTTCCAACAAACACATTACTGTTGAAAATATCGGTAATTCTTTTCCCTTGATAATGACCAATTTTAACCTCATTGGTTTGTACCATTTCTTGTACAGCCGAAAATCTAGTTGTAGACATAAGTGTAATTTTTTTACAAAATTACATATTTATTCTATTTATGATCTATTTTTTATAAAATTGCTGAATAATAAAAATATATAATTATTTATAATTTGAATAAATGCCGATTATTTTCTACATAACTAAAAGCAAAATCATTGTAAATCAATGATTTAATACATATTTGTATGGAATTCTTATTTATATTATGATTAATTATAATATTTATTTTATCGTCTTCAACAACAAAAGAAGCGATAGGAAGATCTTGAATAAAATCGACACCTTGCTTATGTAAATATTTAAAAGCCGCTTCTTTGGCGGTCCAAGCTACCATCAAACCCTGAGGATGAGCAGCACAGTATTCTATTTCTTTTGCACTTAAAAATTTTCCTTTAATCTTTTCAACCTTGGGTGTCCAGCATTGTAAATCTATGCCTTGCTCGTGATTAGGATGCCAGCACGCTGCAACATAGTTACCCGAATGAGAAATAGAAAATTGTAAAGACTGCGCCGCCAAATGGGGTTTGCCAAAAGGACTAGGTCGTATATCATGGATAGGGAAAGAAGGATGTAAGTAACTTAATACAAAACGACCTGCTATATGTTCTTTTCTTTTTTGCTCGTTACTAATAGGTGGATGATATTGGGTGGCCGATTCAAAAAAATCTAAAGACTCTGCTACATGCCAAATAGCAATATGCTGATCGGAGTCGGTCTTAAATTCATGAAATAAAGGCATTCGGAAATATTTAATCAAATATCTAACAAATTTTCTATTTTTGAGTTATGATTTTATCAGACGCTCGTATACTAGAAGAAATAGAAAAAGGAACCATTAAAATTACGCCTTTCAATGCTGCTTGTTTAGGTTCTAATTCTTATGATGTGCATTTAGGTAGCACGTTGGCAACCTACAAAAACCATATTTTAGACGCTAAACAACATAATGAAATCGAGTATTTTGAAATACCCGATGAAGGGTTTGTTTTATACCCTCATGTGTTTTATTTGGGCGTTACTTTAGAATACACAGAAACACATGCACATGTTCCTTTTTTAGAAGGTAAGTCTTCTACAGGTCGATTGGGCATTGACATTCACGCTACGGCTGGTAAAGGAGATGTTGGTTTTTGTGGCAATTGGACTTTAGAAATATCCGTAAAACAACCTGTTAAAATATACAAAGGCATGCCTATTGGTCAAGTTATATACTTCCCTGTAGAAGGAGAAATTATAACGCCATACAACAAAAAAGGCAATGCTAAATATAATGCACAACCCGATCGTCCGATAGAAAGTATGATGTGGAAGAATAAATTCTAATTTCAAAAAATAAAAAAGGCCGATTGTAAACAATCGGCTTTTTTATTTATCGCAATCGATCTAATGATTTTACGAGCTTTTCATCTTTACGTATACCCAAACATGCGAGTAAGATAAAGACAATAGCAAAATAAGGCGTGATACTTGCCAAACCAAAAGAATAGTTACTAATCATTTTATTGTTAGCGAAAATTTCTTTGATACGCATCCAATTGATAAAACAATATGCCATTGTTGCTAATAAAGCTATTAGGCTCATCTTCATTTGCAAGGGTCGTTTTCTAAATAAGAAAATAGCAATTAATGATAAGACAATAGCTGCAAGAATGAAAAGTGTAGATGGTAAATGTTGTAATACCGAATACCTATTTGTTTGTAAAACATTTTGAATACGGGTTTCTATGCTAAAATTGGCTCCTAAAAACACAGCTGCATTTAATAGCGCTGCAAGTAGTAACCAAATGCTTTGTTTTCTTTGAATCATGATTATTGTATTTTAAAATTAGCTCCTAAATAAGGTATCAGCACCGATGGTAACTCAATACCATTTGGTGTCTGTTTGTTTTCTAACAAGCATGCTAAGATTCTAGGCAAAGCCAATGAAGAACCATTTAAGGAATGTAATGCTTGAATTTTACCTTGAGCATCTTTATAACGTGCTTTTAATCTATTGGTTTGGAAATTTTCAAAATTACTTACCGAGCTCACTTCTAACCATCTTTCTTGTGCTGCACTATACACTTCGAAATCATATGTTAATGCAGAAGCAAAACTCATATCGCCACCACACAAACGCAATATTCTATATGGCAATTCAAGTGCTTGTAATAGACCTTCTACATGTGCTACCATTTCTTCTAATACTTGATAGGATTGAGCCGTAGGGACTAATTGTACAATTTCAACTTTATCAAATTGATGTAAACGATTTAAGCCACGCACATCTTTACCATAAGATCCTGCTTCACGTCTGAAACAAGGTGTATATCCTGTTATTTTAATGGGTAATTCTTGTTCCGTTAAAATAACATCTCTAAAAATATTCGTTAATGGCACCTCAGCCGTAGGAATCATATAGAAATTATCTTCCGGCATATGATACATTTGTCCTTCTTTATCGGGCAATTGACCGGTAGCATAAGCACTATCTGCATTAACCATATGCGGCGGATAGTATTCTTTATACCCTTTGCTAGTATTATAATCAAGGAAGTAACTAATCAATGCACGTTGCAATTTGGCACCTTTATCTATATATACAGGGAAGCCACTGCCGGTAATTTTATTACCTAATTCAAAATCAATCAACTTATATTTTTCAGTCAATTCCCAATGCGGCGCTTTTTGTGCACTTAAATCTGGAATAACACCTGCTTGTTTTACGGTCTCATTCTCTTCAGGCGTTTTACCCGTAGGCACAGATTGATGCGGTAAATTAGGTAGGCTGATTAATAATTCTTGTAGTCTTGCGTCTAATTCGCTGAGCTTAGTTTGTAATGCTTTAGCTTGGTCTTTATGTTGCGCAACTTGTTGTTTTAAAGCTTCTGCCGCTTCTTTCTCACCCTTGCCCATTAATGCACCTATTTCCTTAGAAGCCGCATTTACAATTGCAGCTAAGGCGTCATTTTCTTGTTGAGCCGTTCTTCTTAATTCATCAACTTCGATAATGGAATCTACAAGGGCTGTATTACTAAAGTGCTTTTTTTGCAAACCCGCTAATACCAATTCTTTCTCTTGTCTGAATAATTGTATGGATAACATTGATTCTATTTTGCTACAAATATACAGTAGTAGAGGCATATTCTAAAAAGGAGTTTTATGAAGAGTTGCTCCTTTCTTTTTGTATTTTTGATCAATCTTACTCAAGCGCATGAAGCATTTCGCACCCTTTGTTTTATTACTATTATTTTTTGGCGGCGCAGCTTGGTTTTTTTTGCATCCAGTTGCAACGACTGTAAAGCTTGAAAAACAAGGGTCTTATTCTTTTACAAACTTAAAAACAGGTGATCTTATTTGTCGTTACGGAACGGATATCATAAGCTATATGCTACAACAAAGCAATCCGAGAAAGAAATGGTACTCTCATTGTGGAATCCTCATTGATAGCAACAAAAAATATTGGGTTGTCCATATTATGGGTAATAGAGGCGTGAGCATGGAAGCTATTGAAAATTTTTGTGACCCTTCGGTAGCTAGTAAAATTGGTATTTATCGATACGCCATTGCAGATAGCCTACGCAAAACTATAGGAGCAAAAGCGCAGGCGCTTTTAACACAATCGATAGCTTTTGATTATGAATTTGACTTGCAAACTAACAATAAATTATATTGTAGTGAACTCGTTTGGACACTGCTCCCCGATTCGATAAAGAAAAGCGTAAGTATAGACACCTACAAACACAAGCCTGTTTGCTATATCGATGCCTTGCACGATTCTTTAATTGCTATACCGATAGTTAATCTTAATTATTAAATGATTAATTTTAACTCCTAATACATTTCTATGAAAAAGCAGGTTTTAGTAAGTCTTCTCGTTATCCTTTTTGCAAGTTGCAATTCCACTACGC
>JAURLW010000057.1 GCA_030831005.1 Bacteroidota bacterium | reverse complement strand
TGGAAAAATAAATAAAATGTATGTGCATGGCAATGATTATGCTACTCGCGATGGATCTTGCATTCGCGATTATATTCATGTCATGGATATTGCACATGCCCATACCAAGGCGCTTGAATATACACTACAACATGCAGCGGCACCTAATTTTGATATTTATAATTTAGGAAGTGGAAATGGAGTGAGTGTCTTGGAGTTGATTCATGCCTTTGAAAAAGTAACGGGTAAAACGCTTTCCTATGAATTAGGTCCCCGTAGATCAGGCGATGTAGAGGCCGTTTATGCCGATTGCAGTAAAGCACAATCTATCTTAAATTGGGAGTGTAAGTATTCCATAGATCAAATGATGGAAACTGCTTGGCGATGGGAAGAACAGTTGGCAGTTTGGAGAACTGAAGGTATTATTTAGCTATGCCCTTAAAACATATCTTTTTTGTATTTATTTATTTTTGCTGCTGTTTTACTTCACCTGCAGCAGTCAAGTTAGAATGGAGTTTTTGCAAAGAAGGCAGTACAGCCTATTTATCTGCTCAAGTGCCTGGCACTGTTCATCAAGATTTACTTCGTCATCATAGAATTCCAAATCCTTATTGGGGAACAAATATCGATAGTATTCAGTGGGTTGGAAAATCGAATTGGGTTTATCAAACACAATTTAACTACGCTATTCATAATCAGCACAAACAACCTATCCAATTAGTTTTTGAGGGAATTGATACCTATGCCGACATTTATTTTAATAATGTATTAATTGGCAAGACCGATAATATGTTTAGAACATGGAGGTTTGATGTTAGTAAATTAATTCAAGCAAAAAACAATACGCTAAAAGTTATTTTATATGCTATTGAACCAAAGGCGGACAGTTTGGCCAAGCAATATGCTACTGTTTTACCTTGTGAGAATACGCGCAATTTTGTAAGGAAAGCGCAATATCATTTTGGTTGGGATTTTGCACCTCGTATACTTACACTTGGCATTTGGAAACCTGTAACTATTATCGAAGGGGAAGAAAATGAGCCAATGAAAGCGGTGCATCCAAATGTTGAATTAGTTCAAGAAGCGGATAGTTTGGGTTCTAGTTTTTTCTTTAAGATCAATAAGCAAGCTGTTTTTATGAAAGGGGCCAATTGGGTTCCTGCAGATATGTTTTTGCCTTCTATAAGCGATGCTCGATATAGACATTTATTGGTAGCGGCTAAGCAAGCAGGCGTTAACATGTTGCGTGTTTGGGGTGGAGGCATTTATGAGCAAGATATTTTTTATCAGCTATGCGATTCTTTAGGTATTTATGTATGGCAAGATTTAATGTTTGCGGGAGCTATGTATCCCAGCGATGCTCAATTTAAGCAATCTGTTTTTGCAGAAATAAAAGATAATGTTTTACGATTGCGTAAATATAAATGCATTGTATTGTGGTGTGGAAATAATGAAATAGATGAAGCTTGGCATAATTGGGGCTGGACTAAAAGCTATCAATTAACAGATACTATAAAAAAAGAACTTTGGGATGCGTACCAATTATTTTTTGAAAAAGAAATTAGACAACTGATTGGTCAACTAGATGATCGGCCATACATTGCTACTTCGCCTAAAATAGGATGGGGTAATGAAGCAAGTGTGTATGCTGGTGATATGCATTATTGGGGCGTTTGGTGGGGTATGGAGCCTTTACAAAAGTATACAGAAAAGGTGCCTCGTTTTATGAGTGAATATGGTATGCAAAGTATGCCTAATAAAGAAAGTATGATGCAGTTTTTGGCGAAAAAGGATTGGCATTTAAATGCTCCTACATTATTAGCGCATCAAAAGCATGCTACAGGTTTTGCTACCATAGCCTCTTATTTGAAGCAAGAGCAATTGACCTATACTAATTTCGATTCGTATATAAAAGCTACGCAACAATTACAAAGTAAGGCTGTTGCTCTAGCAGCTAGCACTCATATTAAAGCGGCTCCCTATTGTATGGGATCTTTAGTATGGCAATGGAATGATTGTTGGCCTGCTATTAGTTGGAGTATAGTGGATTATTACGGGGCTAAAAAGAAGGCTTATTATACCTTGAAGAAAATTTATAATCAGCCTATTAAAATAAAGTTATAGCTTCTGTTCCAATATCATTTTTTATAAATCGATAGATATCAGACAGCGTATGTTTTTGATTATTTGCAGCTTGTAAAGCCTTGAAAGTGCTTCTTGTTTTTAGAGCCTCAGGTAATAACTGTATATATAGATAGCAGCTTTTCAAAAAAGAAAAATTAAATCGTAACAAAGCAAAAAGTGCTTTGCCAAGTAGTTTGAAGTGATATAAAATAAGTGCAGTACTACTTAAGTGAATACTATGTAACAAGAGTTTATTTCTGTTAGAAATAATAGCCGTTTGTTTTTTCTTAAAGTTACTTTTTACTGTTGTAGAAGCCGGATGTCTACAGATGGCATTGGGCTCATATAAACATTGCCAACCCATCTTCCAAGCTCTTATTGATAGGTCAACATCTTCCCAGTAAAACGGTGCATATAACTCACAAAAGCCTTGTAACTGTAATAATTTTTCTCTATTTACTAAGGCATTGGCGCCAGAAAGCATAAAGGTATAAATAGTGCTGCGCTTGGCTTCGTTTACAAATTGATAATTGGTTGTGCCATTGATATTTAATAAAGTGCAATTAGGATATTTTGAACTGTCTTGTAATTGGTCATTGTCGTAACCAATAATTTTGCCCATGATGCCAAAGTAATTTTTATTTTCTAAATGTGGAATTAGGGCATTGAAATAATTTGGAAATAATTTTACATCATTATTCAATAGTAATACCCATTCGTATTGTGCAGCAAAAATGCCTTTATTGATGGTGGGTGAAAAACCTTTGTTGCTTTCGTTACAAAGTAAAGTTATACTCGGATATTGTTCTTTTAAAAAAGTTGCGGTATCGTCTTGAGATGCGTCATCTACAACTATAATTTCAAACGTGTCGGTTGCTTGTTCTAGTGCATGAAATACACTGGGTAAGTTTTGTGCTAACAAATACTTTCCTTTATAAGTAGGTATAACAACTGATATGCTTGGACCCATTATTTTCTTTTATAAAACAAGGTGTTTTTATTGTTAGGTCTAAAAATGCTATGCGCTACTTGCATTAATTCATCTTTTGTAACTGCATTATAGTGATCCCATTCTTGATTTATTTTTTCAGCATCACCTAGTAATTCATAGAAAGCTAAATTATTGGCTCTAGAAAGAATTTGCATATCTTCAAATACGATCATAGCCTCTAATTTATTTTTAGATTTGCTTAATTCAAAGTCGCTAATGCCTTCTTTAAGTAACAATTCAATTTCATGCTCTACAGCTTTGCAAGCATCTTCAATTTTTTGATCATTACGAATTTTACCATCGATTACTAATAAGCCTGCCTCCACACTACCCGTATGATAGCATTGAATAGAGGAGAATAATTGTTGCTCTTTTACTAATTTTTGGTAAAGCCTAGATGCATTTCCATGCCCCATGATTTCTGTAATGATATCCGTAGCATAATAAGAAGGATCTAGTCGTGGTGCAATGTGCCATGCCATATATAAAGCATCAGATGGTACATCTGCATGCACTTCTAAATGACGTGCTGCAGTTTGCGCTGGTTCTGGTGCAATATTGCGAATATATTTTTCTCCAGCAGGAATAGGTTCAAACCATTTTTTTGCGAGCGCAACTACTTCCTCAAATGAACAATTGCCTGCAACGCATACTACTGCATTTTGCGGATTATAATGTTTTTTAAAAAATGCTTTTACATCTTCTAATTGTGCTTCTTCTATATGTGCTAATTCTTTACCAATGGTCATCCATTGATAAGGATGTTGTTGGTATGCTAATGCACGCAAATGTTTCCAAACATCACCGTAAGGTTTATTAATATAATGTTCTTTAAATTCTTCGCATACTACTTTACGCTGCACATCCAAGCTCTTTTCGCTAAAAGCTAAAGAGAGCATACGATCGCTTTCCAACCAAAAAGCCGTTTCTATATTTTCGGCAGGTAATTGAATATAATAGTTGGTAATATCGTTAGTGGTGTAAGCATTATTTTCTCCTCCAGCCATTTGAAGCGGTGTATCGTATTCTGGAATATTAATGGATCCGCCAAACATCAAATGCTCAAATAAATGCGCAAAGCCTGTTCTGTTTTTATCTTCATCGCGTGCGCCAACATCATAAAGCACGTTGAGTGCCACCATTGGAGTGGTTCTGTCTTCGTGATATAAAAAACGCAAACCATTTGATAGAGTAATTTTTTTGTATTCTAACATAGTTTAAATTTTACACAACGCCTCGTTCTACTTCAATTTTAGCTTTTCGAAGCGGG
>JAURLW010000056.1 GCA_030831005.1 Bacteroidota bacterium | reverse complement strand
TCTTCCATACGCTCCCCAACACCAATGTATTTTACCGGAATATTAAATTGATTAGCTATACCTAATACGATACCCCCTTTGGCGGTACCATCTAATTTGGTAATAGCTAAAGCCGTGATTTGTGTAGCGGCTGTAAAATGTTTGGCTTGCTCTAATGCATTTTGTCCTGTGCTACCATCTAAAACTAATAATACTTCATGAGGCGCATCTGGGATTTGCTTGCTGATTACTCGTTTAATCTTACTTAATTCTTCCATTAAGTGCGCTTTATTGTGTAATCTACCTGCGGTATCTATAATTAAAATATCTACATCTTTGGCAATAGCTTGTTGCACTGCTTCAAATGCAACGGCACTAGGATCGCTACCCATTTCTTTTTTTACGATAGGCACGCCTACACGATCACTCCAAATCGTTAATTGATCTACTGCTGCTGCACGGAAGGTATCGGCAGCACCAAGCATTACTTGTTTGCCGTTGTTCTTGAAATTATAAGCAAGTTTACCAATAGTTGTGGTTTTGCCAACACCATTAACACCCACAACTAACAATACATAAGGCTTTTTATCTTTTGGAAGGTCAAAGGTTTCAAATTCATTACTCGGTGCATCGGTAAGCACGGCCATTACTTCTTCTTTCAGTACTTGATTGAGTTCTGCAGTGCGAATGAATTTATCATTTTTTATGCGCGACTCAATTTTCTTTATTATTGCTACTGTTGTTGTTAATCCAACATCTGCACCGATAAGGGCTTCTTCTAATTGATCCAATACCTCTTCATCAACCGTATCTTTTCCAATAAGTGCTTTTGCAATTTTGGAAAAGAAATTGGTTTTAGTTTTTTCTAAGCCTTGATCTAAACTTTCTTTTTGCTCTTTGTTTAAACCAAATAATTTATTGAAAAATCCCATTTTGAATGTGTTATTGCCCACAAAAGTACAAAACAAAACTTCAATATAGATTATTTTATTATTGGTAATAAACCCTTTGCAGTAATAAATTATTTTATTTACAGAATTTGAAAAATTCTTTAAGCAAAAATTTACCTTTGTAGTTCATCTTATGGGACATAAAAAATTAATACGCTTTAATGCAATCAATTCATTTGAAAATGTATTGCAATATCCAGAAAATATGCCTGGACAATGGAATCAGTTTTTTAAAAACGATAACCCAATTGTATTAGAATTGGCTTGTGGTAGAGGAGAGTATAGTGTTGGTATGGGCCGACAAATAAAGGATAAGAATTTTATTGGCGTTGATGTGAAAGGGAATAGAATGTATAACGGTGCCAAAATTGCCCTTCAAGAACAACTAACTAATGTTGGCTTTTTACGTATTCAAATTGGAAACATTCTTACTTATTTTGCTCAAGGAGAAGTTGATGAGATTTGGATTATTTTCCCAGATCCATTCTTAAGAGATGGCAAAGCAAAAAACAGATTGACGCATCCAAAGTTTTTAGCAATGTATCAACAGTTTTTAAAACCAGGGGCTAGAATTAATCTAAAAACTGATTCGCCCGAATTATTTCAATTTACCATTGATACAGTACAAGAACAAGCTTGTAAGGTGCATACCTTACAACACGATATTTACGCCAAGGGTCCTGTGGAATGGCCTTTGTCTATTCAAACCTACTACGAAGGTTTGCACTTGGCTGATAATAGAAAGATTAATTTTATTAGTTTTTCATTACCCGATAAACCTATCGTAATTCCTCCAAAGAAAAAGAAAGAGGATGGACAATAAGCATCAGGAAGATTATTATATAAATGAGCAAGGCTTATTAGTATTTACAGAGGCCTACCACTTAAAACGAGGTGTTTGCTGTGGAAATGCTTGTTTGCATTGCCCATATAATCACGAGAATGTTCTAAAGCCTAATCATCCTAAAAATACCATAGATAATAAAGATGCAAGCCAAGGAATCGATTTATAAAGTTATCTATGATATCGTTCGCGCTATACCCAAGGGTAGGGTAAGCTCTTACGGTGCTATTGCTAATGCTATTGGTACTAAGGGTGCAGCGAGAATGGTAGGTTATGCTATGAATCTTTCACATGGTATTACCCCAACAGTACCAGCACATCGTGTTGTTAATCGGAACGGTTGTCTAACCGGGAAGCATCATTTTGAAACACCAACACATATGGAAACATTGCTGAAAAAAGAAGGGATTAAGGTTGTAGATGATCAAATCGTTGATTTCGAAAAGTTTTTTTGGGATCCAATGATTGAATTGTGATGCTATCTCTTTACATTTATATTACAAATACAAATTGCTCTTTTGAGATTCTTTCCGTCTATATTATTTTTAGTAACCATAACTAGTTTTTCTATCTATTTTACTTCTTGTGGTAGTGCAAGTAAACCCCATGTGCTTGTAAAACACATGAATGCAAGCGATAAATTTGATATGGAGGAGTTTGTGCAGTTAGCACAACAACAGTTTGAAGGAGTGAAGGATAGTTCATTGCACGGCCAATTAGCTCAATTATACAGCCAACATGATTTTCATCCGTTTTGGGTAGATGAAGAAGGCGTTTTAGCCTCTACAACTGATTTAATAAGTTCTTTAGATAGTTTGCAATATGATGGCATTCCTTCTTCGCATTATCAATTAGATGAACTTAGAAAAGCTATTGTCCAATTACAATCTAATAAAGCATCGCTAAAACAGTATTATGCTTTTGATACCTTATGCACCCATCTTATTGTAAGGGCAGCTTTTGATTTACAGTATGGTTGCTTGCAACCGAAAACTCTCG
>JAURLW010000055.1 GCA_030831005.1 Bacteroidota bacterium | reverse complement strand
TTTTTATTTAAAATTTTATTTTGACAAAGATTACATCAGCTGGATTGCTAAGTGTTTTACCTAAATTATTGGTATAACCATATTGTACCCAAAGCGTATCTCTTGTTTTGTTGATCCTGCCTTTAAAGCATTGTCCTGTTGGATCAATATCTCCTCCTCCAACAAAATTGACAGTGTCTTGAAAAAGCATTTTTTGGTAAAATACAATCATAAATGACATGTTTTTTTCGGTATTATATTGTTTAAAATTTGGAATATAGATATTAATAGCTCCTTTCATTATAAATCCGATGCCTCCATTAATCTTAAAAGAATCTAATTCCCATTTAGGGCAAAATTGAAGATACATATTGGCTCTAAAATCGTTGATACTACTGTATACAGATTTGTAAACATAATCTAAAGTATCGTTTGGTTGTAATTTGTCGCTACAAGATCCATCAGTTAAAGTAATAGTATTTGTAGGGCATTGGCAGGCGCTGCCTTTCCATTCTTTAGGGCTTGGACATGAAGTATCTGCTTTGTAATTCGATTTTCTACAGCTTACGGCACAGATAACTACAATGCACAAGTAAGCAATGCTTAGTTGTTTCATAGATTGATTGTTTTTAGAGTTAGTGTAGAATTATTAGATTTGATTTTAATAATATACATAGCTTTTATAGCATTGTCTAATACCAATTGCTGATCACTTACTAAATAACCAGTTTTCAATAGTTTACCGCTGATATCATATACTTCATAAGCAGCACCTATTTTATTTATACTTGTGATATAGAGTATATTATCACTCCAATTGCAGCTTGCTTGCTCTTTTTCCGAGGCTTTGGTATGTCTTCCAAATACTATTGGTTTTTTGCAATCAGAAAGTGAGTTGCCTAATATAAGTGAGAAATTACCATAGGTATTCACAAAAGTTCCACTCATGTATTGGGGCAACCAGCCAACTATATTATTCATATACATTTCATTGCTGATGGCTGTTAAATATTGAGACTCTCTTACGGGATTCATACTAGCTTGCATCCAAATACCAGCTTGTGGGCTACAGCAATCTACCTCGTCTTTCCAAATACCAGTTTTAGTGCCATTTGGTTTTATAAAAAGGGAAATATAACCACCACCCGAAATAACTGCTTGGCTCTTCCATTTTTTTTGACCTTCAACATAAAGTCTTTGCATAGAGGATAGCGATATAATTTTTCGACTATTAGGTTGTAAAGCAAAATTATAAAAGGCATCGAATGCAACAGGATTATGAATTTGTGTTCCACAAACACCTTGATACAAATGACTATTGGTAGTAAATAACCCTATTAAACTTGTTGCCAAAGTACTTGTACTATTATTGGCTGCAATAGCGTTTATAACGGCTGTAGATCCTCCAGAAATTGCAGCAGCTGCTACACTTAAACCAACACTTACTAATGACGTAGCTACTTGATTGAGCTGGGTAATAAATGCAGGGTTTAGGCTTGTTGCGCAAGAATTGCTTACTTGTAAATAATTTGTTTTGATGGGTGTAATGATTCCAGAATTGATATCTATTATTTGCGCAACAGCTAATTCCTCGGTTTGTGCTTTGGCAAAAGAACTATTGGTGCCTTTATCGCTAGTAAAAATTTCATGATAGCAATCGTAGCGGAATCTACTTGTAATTTGTTTTTCACATCCACATTCACTCTGATACCAGTCGCCATTCGTTACTACTAAATTTAAATCAATAAAGGACATATTGTCACTTGAATTGTTTCCATTCATATTCGTTATTTCTAATGATTTTGGTCCTAAAGAGCTCACAAAAGCATTTTGATACCAATCTTCATTGGAAATACGCTTGGTAAAAGCTATACCTTTGGTGTTTTCATGAAATTCTGTGCGATATTTATCCGTCATACCTGGATTAGAATAACTATATGTTCCAGTTGAAACAAAATGTTTATATGGGTTTTGGACTTCATTTTGTTTTTTATAAAAATCAGAATTACAATTCAACGTTAACGTGGCCTTGCAAGCAACAATTTCTGGATCTGCATCAAAAATGGGTCCGTCAATTGGAGGTTCATTATCAAATGGGTCTGCACTAAATTTAATGCCACCGTTGCATGTGCTATCAATAAAATTAGAAGGATGGATATTAAATTGATAACTTATTGGTTTGTTTTGTAAAAGATGTACTTGTAAGAACTTTAACTTTTCATAATAATTGATATTAGATTCTCTATTTATTAGATCAAATAAGGTAATTCTCTTGTTTTTAAAGTCTTCATCTATAGAAAGTGCATTCATTAATTCAGTACTCACTTCTAAGGGTTCATTAGGATTTATATACTCTGTTGTAATAGATGCAATGGTTTCTTTGTCACATTTTATATCACTAACTTCAAACTTTTGGTGAAGCGGAAGTGTAAGTGTTACTTGATTGCCAACAAAACTAAAGTATTGTACGATATTGGTTTCTATGTTACTAACCTTTATGTCGTGACTAACAGTTTTATCGCCAATAAAAACAATATTGTATTCTGCAAAATCTTTAAAGATGATTAGATTTTTTGAACTTGTTTTAGTTAGCTGTTTGCAAATTTCTTCACTTTTTGAAGTGTTTGATTGAAGTTCTTGTTGTGCAAATACGCTAATAGTACTTGCGCACAATGCCATTGATGCGATGATTTTTTTACTACAACTTGTCGTTGATGTTTTTCTTTTAAATCCTTGAAAAGCCTTTCTAGTAAAGCTTTTTAATATCGGAATAGAGCTAAAGATGATTCTCTTTTTCATACTAACTAATTTTAAATGGTGAACTAACGTTTTTAATACTACTACTAAACTAAATTTTTCTATACTACCAACCATCAATTTTAAAATATATTTTTTAGATACATAATAAAATTGACTACTATTTTAAGATTTATAATTTATGCAATTTTCAAATTAAAAATCAACCGTTCTTCTTGCCATATTCCAGCGAATGCCACTGTATACTGCACTTGTTTTTTCATCGGGTAAATGGGATGCCTGATAACTTAATGTTCTCTGAATATAACCCGCCTCTATATACAAATTGGGTATGCATTCATAGGCTATGTGAATATTGGTATATGCGCCTTTACTCTTTACACCAGCTATAGTTTGAAATCCATAATCTTGCACTCTGCTGCTATAGGCAGAGAAAATGTTATTTCCAAAATTACTAGATCCGGTATCTACCCCTTTAGCATATAGCACTTGTTGAACACTACAACTCCATTTTTTATGCCATTGATAACGAAGTATTCCTATACACTCTCTAAACCCAGCACCTAAGGGATGTGCTAAGGCTTGGTTGTAATGCGTATAATTACTTGCTGAATCGCGCGCATAGGTAAAAGGACGTACTTGATTGAATTCTATTTGTGCATCTAAATGAGGAATTTTAAATAAATCGTATGCTTTAAGGCCCAATTGAAAGCCATATTTATTTCCCCACCATCCTTTGCTTTGGCTCAACTCCTTGAGTTTAAACTCGTCAAAAAGTAGTTGTCCGTAAAAATGAGCTTTCCTTGAAGTTTTCCATTTAAAATCAAAGCCCATCAATGCATTGTCTGGACTGCCTTGAGAGCGTTCTGCTTGGCGTAATAAAATAAGCGGGTTTAAATAGCTCCATTCATAATGATTGGTTCTACCAAATACAATTGCTTCAAAAACACCCACTTCTAATTTAGAATGCAACTGCATACTCAAGTGATGAAAGCTGGCATATTTATGATCGAGTACTTTGTCGCCTCCTCTCGTGTACTGAGGAGTCAATTCCATAAAAAGATTATCGTAACTAAATTTTTTAAACTGACTATGCAGATGTATATAAGGCGTACTTGCTCCATAATCACTTAAGAAAAGGGAGCGCTGTCCATAGCCCCAAAACTGCTTGCCATAGCCTATTTGCGCTTGTACATATTGCTTTACAAGTGGGAATTGAATATAGGTTTGTGCACTTAAATAATCGTAATGATTAGTTGATCTATTTAAGTAATAGTCTACTCCGGGCACCGCTTGTTGTTTGTCAATAAGTTTACCAATATAAGATAGTGGTCGCTCTTGATTGTCGCAAAAAGAAGCATAAAATTCAATTTTATTAACCAGCAAACCATTAACAGCAATGCCTCTGGTATTGACTAAAACGCCACTTTGGTTATTTTTTTCAGAGCCAATCTGAAAATTTAAAAGTGGATTGATGGCTAATTGAATAATATTAGGTTCGTTGTATACAAACCCATTGTAGTTGTTTTTGTATAAAGATTTTAAATAAGTTCTTTTAACTGTGTATTTGCTGGGAATAATGAGATAGGCATTCGTAATTTTCTCTATACTATTTTTGTCAATGGCATCTGCATATCGATAGCTACTGTCTAAGCTGGCTAATAAGGGAATAACATGTTGCAATGTATAGGGCTTGATAAAGCCATTACTGTGTATTTGCTTATTAGCATGAAGGCATTCTATTCTGTTGATTTGTTCTTGCAGCTCTTGCGACTTTCCAATATAACGGGTTTGGGCAAATGATATTGGGCCTATTCCCACCATGATCAACAAAAGGATCTTAAATAATTTTAACATTAGCGTATTTTTTTTCATTAAAAAATAATCCTTGAAAGAAAGAGCTTAATTTTACCATATAATAACACTCTACTTATCTATTTAACTTATATGAACGCTATATTAATTAAGAACGCACATATCGTAAACGAAGGTACAATAAAAGTACAAGATGTTTTGATTAAAGGACAACGAATTGAACGAATAGATAGCCATATAGAGGCTACACCAGCTATGCAAATTATTGATGCAAAAGGTAAATATTTATTACCTGGCGCTATCGATGATCAGGTGCATTTTAGAGAACCTGGATTAACGCATAAAGCATCGATACAAACAGAATCGCGAGCTGCTGTAGCAGGTGGTGTAACCACCTTCATGGAAATGCCAAATACCGTTCCAGCAGCCTTGACACAAGATTTATTGGAACAAAAATATGCTATTGCCAGCGCCTGCTCCCCAGCTAATTATTCTTTTTTCATGGGTGTATCTAATGATAATGTAGAGGAGGTGCTTAAAACCAATAAAAAGAAACAAGACATTTGCGGCATTAAAATATTTATGGGTTCAAGTACTGGCAATATGCTGGTAGATAATTACACTGTGCTGCATAAAATATTTTCTGAAGCGGAGTTGTTAATTGCTACGCATTGTGAGACAGAAGCAATTGTAGCAGCTAATAAATTAAATTATCCTAATCCAGATCACGCAAGCTTTCATCCATTAATTCGTGATGTAGCTGCATGTTACGAGAGTACCTTAGCCGCTATTCAAATAGCACAACAATATGATACCCGCTTGCACGTATTGCATATCAGTACGGCTAAAGAATTGGGTTTGTTTTCTAATATGCTACCTTTAAAAGAAAAGAGAATTACGAATGAGGTATGTGTGCATCATTTGCATTTTACTGCTGATGATTATGAGCGTTTAGGCAATCAAATTAAATGTAATCCAGCTATCAAAGCGCCTGAAAATAAAGAAGCACTTTGGGAAGCACTTTTAGATGACACCTTAGATATCATAGCTACCGATCATGCACCGCATACCTGGGAGGAAAAACAGCAGCCTTATAGTGCAGCGCCTGCCGGATTGCCTTTAGTGCAGCACAGTGTGCAAATGATGTTGTCTTATGTAAAAAAAGGCATCATCAGTATTGAAAAAGTGGTAGAAAAAATGGCGCATGCTCCAGCTATTTGTTTTCAGATAGCAGAGCGCGGCTTTATTAGAGAAGGATATTATGCAGATTTAGTATTAGTTGATTTAGATACACCTTCTACGGTTACTAAAGCATCTTTATTGTATAAATGTAAATGGTCGCCATTAGAAGGGACGGAGTTTTCAAGTTCTATTCATACTACTATTGTAAATGGTGCTATTGTATATGAAAATGCCAAAGTAATTGATGGTTTGTATGGTATGCGTTTAAAATTTGATAGAGCATGATACTAGATAAGCAATCCAAAAAGGATTTGCATATTTTTCCCGAAGAAGGTCAAAAAAGCCTCTTTGAGCATATCGATTTTACGATAACCTCACAAGGGAAACAGTATCTTAAACAATTAATATTAAAAACACCAACTACTTGGGAGGATTGCATTGCGCAGCAAGAGACCATTCGTTTTATGGTGCAGCATACCGCGTGCTGGCCTTCTACAATCAGTAATGGAACCTTATTGTTATTAGAGCAATTTTATGAAACGGCAGATACGTTTACCGGTGTGCCTAGTTCCTATTCCTTTTTCTTACAAACATTGCTAAAGAAAATATTTCAGCAATCTGCATACGCATTTATTCAATCTACCTACCAACAGTTTGCAGATTTTTATTCAGGATTAGCAGCACTCTATTCGTATTTTAATAAAATGGAAGTGCCAGTAGCTATAGCCAATCAATTAGCGATGCTAAATGGCATATTGGAGCAGGAATTGGTTAAACAAATTGTGTCTGCTAAGCAAGCGGCATCTTTTCATGAGAAAGAATTGTTTGTATATAAGGCACGAAGAGTATTAAAATTGAGTACACAAAAAGCAATTGAGCAATTGGCTCAATTAGATGCTTTTTTAGCAATGGCTAAAGCTACTGATCACTATAAATGGAGTTTTCCTGTCATCACACCCACAGCAGAAAATATTTTTGACGCAACCCAATTAACACATCCCTTACTTGCTAAAGCAGTTCCCTTTTCGCTTTCGCTTAGTAAAGCGCAGCCCTTACTTATTTTAACCGGTGCCAATATGTCTGGGAAAACCACTTGCATAAGAGCTGTAGGTATTGCTACCATATTGGCGCATTTGGGTATGGGTGTGCCGGCTGAGCAATTAAGAATTAGTTTTAGAAATGGTGTGGTTACTAATATGCAAATAAGCGACGACTTATTTAAAGGCGAAAGTTATTTTATGTCGGAAGTAAATCGCATTAAGCAAACGGTATCTACAGTAGTAGCGCATAAAGGCATGTTGCTGTTGATGGATGAGTTGTTTAAAGGCACCAATGTGCATGACGCAAATGAATGTACCAAAGCTATATTAGAAGGCTTATTGCATCAAGAGCAACAATTAATGATTTTGTCTACGCATTTATATGAAGCGGCAGAGCATTTTCAGCATAATGAAAAAGTACAATTTGCTTATTTTGAAATCCAAGAGCAGTCCGACGATACCTATAGTTTTACCTATGCTTTAAAAAAGGGGATTTCGAGCGATCGTATAGGTTATAAAATTCTTAAAAAAGAGAATGTATTGAGCATTTTAAACAATAACGTTTAAAACAATGTATCTTGTAACTCGATAATAAAATAGATTTTAAAATGAATAGTTATAGGTCTAATGGATTTAGTTCCATGCCACCCGTGGTTAAAAATTTGATTATCATCAATGTCATTTTTTTAGCCCTGCAATTTACCCTGGAGCGCATGCAAATCGACTTGTCGCAATACCTAGGATTGCATTATTGGCGTTCTAATTATTTTAAACCTTGGCAATTGCTCACGCATATGTTTATGCATGGTAATTTTATGCATTTGCTTTCTAATATGTTTGCACTTTGGATGTTTGGAAGTGTATTAGAAAACACGTGGGGTAGCCAGCGATTCTTATTGTTTTATATGGTTACGGGTATTGGAGCAGCATGTATGCATTTGGGTGTTTTATCTTATGAATATGCACAATTACAACATGCTTTTGAGCTTTATCAACAACAGCCAAGCGTAGACCAATTCACTAAATTTGTAAAACACCAAGGTATTCAAATGGCGCCTTTCCAAGATTTTATAAATGCATGGATGGACAATCCTAATGATAGTAGTTTTATTAGCGCAGCTAATCACTTAGTTATTCAATATCAGAATTTATTATACAATCAAGCTACTGTGGGCGCTTCTGGTGCTGTTTTTGGTTTGTTATTTGCGTTTGGCTATTTATTTCCCAATACCTTGCTTTACATTTATTTCTTAATGCCCATCAAAGCAAAATATTTTGTAGCGCTTTATGCGCTATTTGAATTGTATTCTGGAGTTCAAAGTTTTGCTGGCGACAATATTGCGCATTATGCCCATTTAGGCGGTATGCTGATGGCCTTTATTATTTTAACCTATTGGAAAAAACACGATCGAACTCATTTTTATTAATCCATGAAACGAACTCAAATAGCTCCTTATAAAAAGAATGCAGCCATGCAATTAATCGTTGCAACGGGTACTGGTTTTATCATTTTCCATTTTACGAGAGTGGTGATGCTCATCTTGGGTGTTACCGGTATAGATGCAATGAGCAGAACAGCTTCTAATACTGCGTTGCCAGAAGTGCATCAGTTTCCGCATGTTTGGTGGACCCTCTTTTCGTATGCATGGGTACATATTGGTTTTTGGGAATGGGTAACGAATATGATTTGGGCTTATACGTTTGCACAAGCCATACAAAACTTAGTAGGCTATAAGCAAGTCATACCCATTTTTGTCTATGGTATTTTAATAGGCGGACTATGTTTTTTAGGTATTCAACTATTACCTTTTCAAAATTACATGTATGTAAATTGGATGTTAGGTTCCTATGCCGGTGTTATGGCTTTAGGTGTTGCTATACTTACATTATCTCCAAAACATAAATTCTATGTAGGCGATCAGATTGCTATTCCCATGTATGTAGTGGTTTTGATTTATGCTGCATTATCAATAGGTAATTTTTATACTTCCCTTCCTAAATTGGCTTTAATGGGTAGTGCTGCACTAAGTGGATTTTTGTATGTTAAGCTCTTACGAAGAGGCATTCCTATTGGTACTTGGGTTTATGATTTGTTTAGTGTCTTAGAAGCTAAAACAATTAACCAAGAGCAACAAGCATTAAAAGAAATGGAAGAAAAGAAATCGGCTTTAGATATTTTACTAGACAAAATACATGAATCGGGTATGGAGTCGCTTTCGGCTAAAGAAAAAGAACAACTAAAAGAACTATCGCAATCTTAAATTATGCAAGCATGGCAAGGCATCCGTACTGTTGTGCGCAACAGTTTACTGTTAGCTAATGTGTTAGCTATTGGGTGGTTATTGGCTTGTTTTTGGGCTTCTTTTATTAGTGCTTTATCAATTTCTAATCTGGCTTTGTTTTCACTAACTACACCATTTGCTGTATTTGCAAACTTGGTATTTATAGTACTCTGGTTATTTACCTCCAAAAAATACCGCGCTTTTTTATCGCTCACTACAATACTGATTGCACATTCTATTGTGCTGCCTTTGTTTGCTTTTCATGCTTCCAATAGTAAACCAGATAAAACGGAAGCAAGTTGTTCCATTATGTCTTGGAATGTCCATGGCTTGGGTGTTTATACCGTCCCCTTTAAAAAAGCAGTGCCTGAAGGTATTCAAGACTTTATCAAGCAAGAA
>JAURLW010000054.1 GCA_030831005.1 Bacteroidota bacterium | reverse complement strand
TCTCTACATCAGTAGCATGTATTGGTCTATTTAGCTGTATATCCCTTTTGCTAATAGGATTTTCAAAGTATTTAAAAGCAACAAAAAAGGATTAGCGTTTGCTAATCCTTTTTTATTTATTCCCACTCAATGGTTGCTGGTGGCTTAGAACTAATATCATATACTACTCTATTAATCCCTTTTACTCTATTAATGATGTTATTAGAAATTTGAGCTAATAAATCGTAAGGTAAATGTGCCCAATCTGCTGTCATGCCATCTACGGAAGTTACGGCTCTTAAAGCAATGGTAAATTCGTACGTACGCTCATCTCCCATAACACCTACACTCTGCACCGGCAATAAAATAGCACCTGCTTGCCATACTTTATCATACCAACCAAATTCTTTAAGGGTATTGATATAAATAGCATCTGCTTCTTGCAACATAAGTGCCTTTTCTTCTGACACTGCTCCTAAAATACGAATTCCTAAACCTGGACCAGGAAAAGGATGACGTGACAAAAACAGTTCATCAATGCCTAAAGCTCTTCCTATTCTTCTTACTTCATCTTTAAATAATAAACGTAAGGGCTCAACTAATTGCAAATGCATTTTTTCTGGTAAACCACCCACATTATGATGCGACTTAATCGTTACGGATGGCCCGTTTACGGAAACTGATTCAATAACATCAGGGTATATCGTACCTTGACCTAAAAAGCTCACATCATTTAGGTGTTGTGCTTCTTCTTGGAAAATATCAATGAATAAACCACCAATGATTTTTCGCTTTTTCTCCGGATCTGATTCACCCGCTAAAGCGGTATAGAAACGATGGCGAGCATCAATACCTTTAGTATTTAAATGTAATTGTTTATACCCTTCTAATACTTGTGTAAATTCATCTTTTCGCAACAAGCCATTGTCAACGAAAATACAATACAAATTATCGCCAATTGCCCTTTGTATCAAAGTAGCAGCTACCGTAGAATCTACACCACCACTTAAAGCCATTACCACCTTACCATTGCCAACTTGCTTTTTGATAGCCGCAACCGTAGATTCTATAAACCCATCAGGTGTCCAATTTTGTTGACATGCACAAATTCCTACTACAAAATTCTTGATTAATTGTTTGCCTTGTTCGCTATGTGTTACTTCAGGGTGAAATTGAATACCATACATAGGATAAGGAGTAAAACCTTCTGCAGCTTTAAATGCAGCAACCGGAATACTCGCTGTTGTAGCGATACATGTTAATGAAGCAGCTAATTCTTTAACAGAATCGGAATGACTCATCCATACTTGTGAACCATTTTCAATAGCAGCAAACAAAGGATCTGAAACAATATTATCTAAATGGGCACGTCCATACTCTCTATGTGCAGATTTACCTACTACACCACCCGTAGATTGCGCTATTAATTGTGCGCCATAACACACCCCTAAAACAGGTACTTTGGAAGCAATAGCTAATACATCTGGCTTAGGTGCAAATTCATCATTAACTGAATAAGGGCTACCCGATAAGATAACGCCTTTAATTGCGCTTGAATAATCAATAGGTTTAGTACAAGGTTGTATTTCGCAATACACATTCAATTCTCGAATACTTCTAGCTATAAGCTGTGTGTATTGAGAACCAAAATCTAAAATCAATATTTTATCTAACATAGGTGTATGTTTAGGCTTCTGCTTTAGGTCCGCCAAAGTTAAAAGGTAAGTTCATCATTTCTCCATCTTTAATTGGACCATGATTAGCCTCAAAATTTTTTACATTGTCTACAAGTGCTTTCATTAAACGTTTTGCATGTTGCGGCGTCATGATTACGAGCGCTTTCACCTTAGACTTAGGCGTATTAGGCATGACATTAACAAAATCAAACACAAATTCTGCAAAGGAGTGCGTGATGATGGCTAAATTAGCATAGCTACCATCGGCCATTTCTTCGCTTATTTCGATATTTAATTGTGGATCTTGAGGAGTATCTTGTTGCATAAGATGGTTTTAATTGACGCAAAGTTAGTAAAAAAAAGCAACTCCTTAACATAATAAAGCATTTCGAATCTGCACAAAAAAAAGTACTTTTGAGCTATGAAATTAGTTACAACGCTACTCTTAATAAGTACTATTGCGATACTGAGCTGTAAGCCCAAAGTATTTACACCCAAACCCCGTGGATATTATGCTATAGCACTACCTAAACACGACTATACCCTATTCAATAAAGCGGGTTTCCCTTATCAGTTTGAATACCCAAGTTATGGCACCATCCTCAAAGACAGTACCATGACTCAAAACATGAAAGACCAGAACGGTATAGCCTATTGGATTAATGTAGATTTCCCACAATGGAATGCTCGCATTTACTTGTCATATAAGAATATGAACGGCGCTGCCGATTTAGAAAAATTATTGAACGATGCGCATGAGCTTTCCTTTGTGCATACAAAGAAAGCCGACTATATTAATGAACCAGAGTTTCATAACGACAGTACGCATGTACATGGTGTATATTATGATGTAGGCGGCAATGCTGCATCTGCCGTTCAGTTTTTCGCTACCGATTCCAATAAACATTATTTAAGAGGTGCTTTATATTTTAATGTTACCCCTAATGCTGATTCGTTACAACCAATGGTGGAATTTTTAAGTAAAGATATCGAGCATCTTATCAAAACACTTCGCTGGAAATAAAAGCGTATAATTGGTCTCGTAGTTCAATGGATAGAATAGAAGTTTCCTAAACTTTTGATCCCAGTTCGATCCTGGGCGAGACTACCATTTCAAGTTATTAATATATCAAATCCGTTAATCTACATTCAAATTTTATGCGAAAAATTAAATTATGCCTTTTAGCAATTGGTGTTGTGAACTTAGTCCAAGCACAAACAGAAATCGCTCTTCAACCCTTAAGTATCACCAGTAATCGATTGTTACAAAAAACCAAGGAGAGTGGAAGAAACATCACGGTTATATCAGGTGATGCATTCAATCATTTACCTAATTTATCATTAGACGAACTATTAAAGTATGTGCCTGGTATTGAAATACAATC
>JAURLW010000053.1 GCA_030831005.1 Bacteroidota bacterium | reverse complement strand
ATTAGCTTCACCATCATTGGTACCGGTTTTTTCAAACCTAATATTTCTACCATTGTTGGCAAATTATATAAAGATGATGACCAAAGAAGAGATGCTGGCTTTTCTTTATTTTATGCAGGGGTTAATTTAGGTGCTTTAATTGGGGGTTACATTTGTATAGCAGTAGCTAACGGTTCCCTTTGGGCTTCCTTAGTACCCGCTCATCTAAGATGGAATATAGCTTTTGGTTTTGCTGCAGTAGTCATGGTTGTAAGTATACTTACATTTACACAAACACAAAAAAGCTTGGGCGACATTGGGCTATCTCCATTGAAAGACGCATCAAGCAGTAAAAGAAAACGCTTGGAAGTAGTTACGTATATCGGTTCTTTACTTATTATACCCGTAATCATGACCATGGTTTCTAATACCGACTATACTGATATTTTTATGTTCATCATCGGTCCGGCTTCATTATTGTATTTATTCTATGAAATGAGAAGCTTTAACAAAGAAGAAAATAAAAAACTACTAGCTGCTCTTGTCTTTATTATTTTTTCTATTTTCTTTTGGGCTTTTTTCGAGCAAAGTGGCGGTTCGCTTAGCTTATTTGCAGCTCATAATTTAAACAATACCGTATTGGGCATTCCACTTGATCCTAATGGAGTAAACAATTCCGCTAATTCCTTTTTTGTAATAGCTTTTGCGGCAATTGTAGGACTAGTATGGCTTTGGTTAAACAAAAGAAAACTAGAACCCAATACCGTCGTGAAATTTGGTTTAGGCTTTTTGTTTTTAGCTGGTGGTTTTGCAGTCTTTTATTATACCAAATTCTTCGCCGATGCTAACGGTAGAACATCGCTTGATTTATTTACTTTCGGTTGGTTTATTATCACCTTTGGGGAGTTATGTCTTTCGCCTATTGGCATGTCGGCCATGACAAAACTATCGCCTCAAAAAACCCAAGCAGTAATTATGGGGATGTGGTTTTTAGCGAGCGCTTATGGTCAGTATTTTGCAGGTTTATTAGGTGCAAATATTGCAGAGGCCTCAACGAATGCTAGTAATTTAGAAAAGCTGAGCGTTTATGCCGATGGCTATAAACAATTAGCCATCTATGCTTTCATTGCTGGGATCCTACTCATCCTGATTGCACCTCTAGTGAAAAAATTAATGCAGGAAATAAAATAATTAGTAAAGTAAATATTGCTTTTCTTTTTTCTGCCATCCAGCTTCATATTTATTCTTTACAAAATAAATAAGCAGCTTAGCTTCATATTTTTGATTGGCAAAAAAGATTTTTTTATCCGCTTCATACTTGTGTTCAGTAAAAAACCAAAAACCTTTATTTTCAACTGCTTCATATTTTTGCGCAGCTCTATAAACACATAAATCGGCTTCGTATTTTTGATTTACAACATATACTTTGAGGTCTGCTTCATATGCTTGATTGCAACTATACATCTTCTGCGCAGAAGCAAGGGTAGAACAAATAAGTAAAGAAAAAATAAATAAAAAGCGTGCCATATAAATAAAAGGTTGTTTTTTTGTACTACAAATTAAATGAAAATTTATGTCAACCCAACCCATATATGCAATTATTGTAGCCGGCGGACAAGGAACGCGCATGGGTGCGGAGACTCCAAAGCAATTTTTGAAAATAAAGAATAAGGAGATTATCCTACATACCATTGATGCATTTTTAAACGCTATACCTGAAGTTCAATTTATAATTGTGCATCCATCAGCGCATCTGCAACAAATGCAAGACTTGACACAACAGGTGTCCTCAATGCATCCTATTCAGCTAGCAGCAGGCGGAGTTACCCGGTTCGACAGTGTAAAAAACGGACTAGCTTATATTCCAAATGAAGCAGGTATTGTTCTCATTCACGATGGCGTAAGACCTATCATTAGTGCATCATTAATTAAAAATTGCATACAACAAGCACAGGAGAAAGGATCTGCTATACCGGCAGTAAGCTTAGTAGACAGCATTAGAAAAGTAAGCAATCAAAAAAATGAATCTATTGATCGAAATACTTTAGTAGCCATACAAACACCACAAACATTTCAAGTAGCACTTATTAAAAGAGCATTTAAACAAGACTATCAAGACTCTTTTACCGATGATGCAAGTGTTGTCAATGCTATGCAAGAACCTGTTTATTTAATTGAAGGTGAACGTTACAATATAAAAATCACAACGCCTGAAGATTTAATTATTGCGGAAGCCCTGTTAAACCATGCGGAGTAAACGTTTATTAATTTTTGCAAGCTGCTTGCTGCAGTTTTCTTTTGCATACAGTCAACGTATCGACACCTCCATTTTTACAGCACCCATAGTTATGGATACAGTAGTCATCAACGCTATTGAAGCGGGATGGGACTTAAATGCATTTATTTTAAAAATGAAAAGAGATACAACTTTCTATAGAGCTTTTAAAAATATACGCTTTGCCAATTATAATCAAACTACCGATCTCTTTGCTTATAATGAAGACGGACAAAAAATAGATAGTCTTCATCTTAGTAGTAAACAAGTTTATAAAAATAAGTGTAGAACTACACAGATTATAAATCAAGCGTCTAACAAGCATTTTTACAAAAGAGATGGCTCATACAGATATTATACAGCAAGTCTATTCGACTATGTTTTTTTAACACTAAAACAGTTTGCAACGAAATAGATGGATCAGTTGTAAATATCGCTAACGCAAAGCAACGTTCTTATTTAGAGAAAAGTAAGGATCAGCTAAAACAATTATTATTTAATCCTGGTACGGACGTAAAGAGCATACCATTTATTGGTAACAAAGCCCGAATTTTTGATGCTGAAGAAATAAACAAATATGAGTTTAGCTTGAGTAGCGGTTGGCTCAATGAAGAAGCCTGCTGGATCTTTAGCATTAAACCCAAATCCGCTTATAAAGAGGATTTGATTTATAATAGTATTAAAACTTGGTTTCGTAAAAGCGATGATGCCATTCTGAAAAGACAATATGCCCTGTCCTATTCTACTTGGTTTTATCAGTTTGATGTTACTATGATGGTAAACACCATTAGCATAGGAAACAAATTATTTCCTTCCTATATCCATTACAAAGGTAATTGGCATATTTTTGGAAAGGATGCAGAGCGTATTTCTTGCACCAGTGCTTTGCAATATCCTTAAAACTATTTAGGGAAAAGCATACGATAATCTACGCGCACTTTTCCAAAGCTAATATCATCTAACTTTTTCTTAAGCAATCTTCTTTGTAAAGGAGTAATATGATCAATAAATAATTTCCCTTCTATATGATCATATTCATGCTGAATGACACGTGCTGTAATACCATCAAAGCTTTCCGTATGTTCTACAAAATGCTCATCTTGATACTTAATCAAAACAACTTTTTTACGGTTTACATCTTCTCTCACTTTCGGAATACTCAAGCAACCTTCATTGTATGCCCACTCTTCGCCAGATTCTTCTATTATTTGAGCATTAATGAACACTTTTTTAACCCCTTTCTCATTGGGATATTCTTTTTTATCCTCTTCATCAAAGCCTTCTACAATCTGAATGGTATCGATAACAAATAAACGTATAGACTTATTGATTTGAGGAGCAGCCAAACCAACACCATTACTTTTGTACATCGTTTCCCACATATCAGCTATCAACTCGTTTAATTGAGGATAAGATGCATCTATTGCAACCCCTACTTTTCTTAATATTGACTGGCCATAGGCCACAATTGGCAAAAACATAAATTAATTTTTACAAAGGTACAACTCAAATTTTGCTTTGAAGATATTCTTGCAAAATAATAGTAGCACTTATCTCATCTATTAAGCCTTTATTGGCTCTATCTTTTTTCTTTAAACCCATCTGCAACATTGCTTCAGTTGCCATCTTAGAAGTAAATCGCTCATCTTGCATTTCAAAAGGCATATTTGGGAAAACGTGTTGAAACTGTTTTATAAACTTATCAACCAAAGGTGTGGCGTCTGTAGGCGAATCGTCCCAATTTAAGGGATAACCAATAAGTACTTTATCAACTTCTTCTGAAGCGAAATATTTTTTTAAATACCCTATTAATTCTTTTGAATCTACTGTCTCTAAACCAGTAGCAATGATTTGCAAAGGATCAGTAACTGCAATGCCTGTGCGTTTCTTTCCAAAATCAATGGCT
>JAURLW010000052.1 GCA_030831005.1 Bacteroidota bacterium | reverse complement strand
TAGCTTTATAAAAGAAATAAGGAGCGGTTCTCCGCTCCTTAGTAACAACCAATAAACCGATAAAGGCATAACGTATTTACATACACACTAACGATAATTACTTAACCAATAAAGTAATCTTGTCTAAGTATATACAATAACTGTGCCAAACTTTTTAAAAATGGAAAAAAAGGAGAAAATAAGTGTTCTTTTAGTGCAAATAGACCTCATTTCGGATGATTATAGACAAAATCTATCCAAAATAGAGAATTTTCTTGCATTACATCAACCTCATAATGCCTTAATCATCTTACCGGAGATGTTTTCTACTGGTTTTACTATGAGCCCCGAAACGCTTTTAGATCCTTTAGGTCATGAAGCCATCAAGTGTTTACAAACATTAGCTAAACAATACTCTTCGGTTATTGCCGGATCTTGCGCGCTACAAGATCAGGATAAATACTATAATCGTTTTTTGTGGGTACTGCCCAATGGTCAGCTGCATAGCTATGATAAAAAACATTTGTTTGCTTATGCGGGCGAAGACAAAGCGTATACGCCTGGCGATAAACGCGTTATTGTTTCTTTGGGTGGCTGGCGATTTTTAGTGCAGATTTGTTACGATTTACGTTTCCCAGTATGGGCAAGAAATAAACAAGAAGAATATGATGCTATAATTTATGTAGCTAATTGGCCCGCTAAAAGAGATCACGCATGGCGCACTTTATTGCAAGCTCGAGCTATAGAAAATCAATGTTATGTTTTGGCCGTGAATAGAATAGGTAGCGATCAAAACGATTTGCAGTATATGGGACATAGTGGTGTTATAGATCCACAAGGAAATTGGGCGACTCCCCTTAGTAATCAAGAAGTAGGTATTACCTTTGCATTGGAAGCATCGGAACTGAATGCCGTAAGACAACAATTGCCATTCTTAAAAGATGCCGATGATTTTCTATTATTATAATGAAGGATAGATTTACTACTAAGATTGATACTTCCATTGCATCGGCTGTTGATTACTTAACACAAGATGAAGTGGTAGCTATTCCCACAGAAACGGTTTATGGCTTAGCAGCTAATGCTTTGTCTGAAAAAGCAGTATTGAAAATATTTGAAGCTAAAAATCGTCCGCATTTCAATCCTTTAATTGTGCATATTAAAGATTGGAAGGAAGCCGAAAAATATAGTTCTTTCATTCATCCTTATATTCAGCAATTGGCTTTAGCCTTTTGTCCTGGTCCACTCACCTTTTTAGTGCCCAAAAAAGACTGTATTCCTGATTTGGTTACCGCAGGTAGTCCATACGTAGCATTAAGAGTGCCCAATCATAATTTAAGCTTGTCTTTATTGCAAGCGGTATCTTTTCCTTTAGCAGCGCCCAGTGCCAATCCTTTTGGATATGTAAGTCCGGTAAGTGCAGCCCATGTATGGCAAGGCTTAGATGGAAAAATTCCTTACATTTTAGATGGTGGAGACTGTACAATTGGTTTAGAAAGTACTATAATCGGTGTAGAAGAGGATGCCCTTGTGGTGTATCGAGTAGGTGGTATAAGTATAGAAGCCATCGAAACTTGTATTGGAACTAAAGTAGTATTAAAAACACATCAAGATCAAGCTCCCCATACTGCTGGACAGTTAAAAAGTCATTATGCAACCCATACCCCGCTTATAATGGGCAACCCTTTGGACTTATATACGGACTATGCAAATAAAAAAATTGGCATCATTGCTTTCCATAATACTTATGCTGAATTAGCCGTAGCAAAAGTATGGACACTTTCTCCCAGTAAGGATCTATCAGAAGCTGCTACTCATTTATTTAGAACATTGCGCAAAGCGGATACCTATGATTTAGATATTATAATTGCAGAACATTTTCCAGATCAGGATTTAGGTCGCGCTATCAATGATCGATTGCACAGGGCACAAGCTCTTTTTAAATAAACTTTATTCAAAAGGCGTCATATTTTTTAGGTAATTTTGCGCCACTAATCTTTCTACTATGTGGCATTCTTTAGCAGCCTTTATTTTAAAGCAACGATTTTCATTATTAGCGCTATTATTAGCCATTACGGTTTATATGGGCTTTGAAGCTAGCAAAGTAACCTTGAGTTATGATTTCACTAGCGCTATACCTACCAACAATCCTAAATATCAAGAGTATAAAAACTTCTTAAATAAGTTTGGTGAAGATGGCAATGTGATGGTAGTGGGTGTGCAGACAGATTCTTTTTTTAATCCTTCTTTTTTCAGATCGTACAATACATTAGTGCGCTCATTAGAAAAAAGCGATGCAGTAGAAAATGTATTTAGTGTGCCTTCGGCTATTAATTTATATAAAGATACCATCAGCAATACCTTACAATCACTTCGTTTGGTAAGCAGCGATTCTGTTGAAGATGTGGCAAGTGTAGAAGCTACATTTTTAAATCTACCCTTCTATAAAGGCTTTTTATATAATCCTACTACGCATACGTATTTAATGGCTTTAACCTTAAATAAAGAACGTATCAATTCTAAAGAGCGCTCTGCAATTGTTGCAGGTATTACTCAACAAGTAGATGCTTTTTCAGCGCAACATCATATTGCAGTGCATTATTCGGGCTTACCTTATATCCGCACCATTACTGCAGATAGAGTACAAGATGAGATGCGTTTATTTTTGATTTTATCTTTAGTACTAACGGCTACTATCTTAATTGTATTTTTTAGATCGTTTGTAGCCGTAGCTATTTCCATGTTGGTAGTAGGTATTGGGGTAATCTGGAGTGTGGGTACTATCCATCTGTGCGGCTATCATATTTCCATTCTTACTGCTTTAATTCCACCATTAATAGTGGTAATTGGTATACCCAATTGTGTTTACTTCCTAAATAAATACCATACCTCTTTTCAAACTACAGGTAATAAAAATCAATCCTTATTGCAGATGGTAGATAAAATGGGTATTGTTACCTTATTTACCAACCTTACTGCTGCTATTGGTTTTGGTGTGTTTTTCTTTACAAAAAGTGCCATCTTAAAAGAGTTTGGTTTAGTAGCCGGACTTAATATTTTAGCTATCTTTTTTATATCGCTCATTATTATTCCAGTGCTCCTTAGTTTTGTAGCACCTCCTAATCCGAAGCATACGAATTATTTAGAAAGTCCACGTATGCAAAAAATGCTGGACATACTAACGGTATGGGTATTCCATCATAGAAAAATGATTTATGCAATTACTACGGCTTTATGTTTGGTAGCCGTTGCCGGTATTGTGCAACTTAAAAATGTGGGTTATATCGTAGACGACTTACCCAAGAATGATCCTTTATACCTTGATTTAAAATTCTTTGAATCCAATTTTAAAGGAGTAATGCCTTTAGAAATTGTGGTAGATACCAAGCGTAAAAATGGAGCTCTATCGCTTGATATGATGCAAAAAATGGATGAGTTAGTAACAGAGTTACAACTGATGCCAGAAATAGGGCACGCCTTATGTATTACAGAAGGTATTAAGTTTGCTAAGCAAGCTTATTATGGTGGCGATAGTAGCAATTATGCTGTACCTAGCATGTTTGATGCGGCATTCTTACAACCATATTTAAAAACAAAAAATACCGATACGGCTAAAAATGCCAAAGCAAGTATTTTCCAAAAATTGGTGCAGTCTTTTGTTGATAGTAATAAACAACAAACGAGAATCAGTATAAGTATGGCGGATGTTGGTTCAGCTAGATTACCAATTTTATTAGATAGCATCAAACCGATTACCTACGCTATTTTTGATTCTACAAAATATCAATTAACCTTTACCGGAACTAGTGTTGTTTTCTTAGAGGGTACAACCTTTATCATCAATAGCTTGAGAGATAGTTTAATACTTTCTTTCATTATGATTTTTGCTTGTATGATTATGTTGTTTAGATCTTGGAGAATATTATTGATTTCCGTTACGGTAAATATTGTTCCTTTATTAATAACAGCAGGTATCATGGGTTGGTTAGGGATAGCGATAAAACCATCTACGGTATTAGTGTTTAGTGTGGCATTAGGTATAACCATTGATGTAACCATTCGCTTCTTGGTTAATTTCAAACAAGAATTAGCAACACACGATGAAGATATTGCCATGACGGTACGCCGCACCATTCAAGATACAGGATTGAGTATTATATATACCTCTTTGATTTTGATTGTAGGATTTGGTGTATTTGCATTATCACACTTTCAAGGCACGCAATCTTTAGGTTATCTTACTTCGCTTACCTTGTTTTTAGCTATGATAACCAACTTGACCTTGCAACCAGCCATGTTGTTATGGATGGAAAAAGTGTTGAAGAAAAAGCAAGCAAAGAAAGACTTTGTTTCAACAGGACTACACGAATAATACTTACAAATGAACGTGCTTGGAAGCTATGGCTTTGCCATAGAAAAGAGGCGCATGCATATTAAAATCATTCACATCGTCAGTAGTATAAAACTGTTGTGTGCCCTGCTTGCTGATTGCCATTTCCATAGCGCTATGTCTTTGTAAATAGGCTTCTAAACTATGGGCTACGATAGCACCTTGGCTTATTAATTGAATATTTTCTGGTAAATAAGATCGAATTTGTTTTTCAATTATCGGGTAATGCGTGCATCCTAATAATAGCGTATCAATTTCTTTATTCTGAGCCAATAAGCTCTTCACGTCACGCTCTATAAAGAATGCAGCTCCTGGTGTTTCGTATTCATTATTTTCTATAAGAGGCACCCAGGTTGGACATGCTTGTTGGTATACCTGCAAAGAGGCGTCTAAATGTTGTATTTCTATAGGATAAGAGTTAGAAAGCACCGTTCCTTTTGTTGCCAATACCCCAACAGCTTTGCTTTTAGAGTGAGCACCAATATATTCAGCTGTAGGACGGATCACGCCTAAAACTCTTTTTGCCGGATCTATTTTTGCTAAGTCGTTTTGTTGAATGCTTCGGAGCGCTTTTGCAGAAGCAGTATTGCAGGCTAAAATGACGAGCGGACAACCTTGATCAAAGAGCCATTGAACACTGCTTAGTGTATACTGATACACCGATTCAAAAGATCTTGAACCATAAGGTGCGCGTGCATTATCGCCCAAATAGATATAATCGTAACCAGGCATTAACGCTTCAATTTCTTTAAAAACTGTTAGTCCTCCATAGCCCGAATCAAAGATTCCAATTGGTGTAAGTTTCTTATCCATTATAATGCTAAGTTAAGATTGATTTCTGAAATGTATAAACTCCCACTAAAACCTCGTAAATTTGATTTAAATTTTTTATCTAATTTAGATTATTATTTATGAGCGAACAAATAACGCCAACGCTTAATGCAAAAGATTTTGCTACCGATCAAGAAGTTCGTTGGTGCCCTGGTTGTGGTGATTATTCTATTTTAAAACAAGTACAAACTGTTTTACCACAAATAGGCATTCCTAGAGAGCAAATTGTAATTATCTCTGGTATCGGTTGTAGTTCGCGTTTCCCTTACTATATGAACACCTATGGTATGCATAGTATTCATGGCAGGGCTACGGCTATTGCAAGCGGATTGAAAGCAACACGCCCTGAATTAAGTGTGTGGATTGTTACCGGTGATGGCGATGGATTAAGTATTGGAGGTAATCATACCATTCATTTATTACGACGCAATTTTAATGTCAATATTTTATTGTTCAATAATCAAATTTATGGTTTAACAAAAGGACAATATTCGCCCACTTCTGAATTAAATAAAATTACCAAAAGTACGCCTGTGGGAAGCTTAGATCATCCATTCAATCCGCTAGCTTTAGCAATGGGTGCTGATGCAACTTTTATTGCGCGCAGTATGGATAGAGATCCTAAACATTTACAAGCAATGTTGCTTAGAAGTGAAGCCCATCAAGGATCTTCTTTTTTAGAAATTTATCAGAACTGTAATATTTTTAACGACGGCGCATTTGAAATATTCACCGAAAAAAGTTCTAAGCCAGAAGAAGTTTTATTTTTAGAACATGGCAAACCGCTAATTTTTGGCGCACAACAACAAAAAGGTATTCGATTAGATGGATATAAACCTGTTATAGTAAATATAGCAGAAAACGGCACAGAAGGTTTGTGGATACACGACGAAACAGATTATTATAAAGCACAATTATTAACGCGCTTCTTTGACGATCCTTCATTAGAACATCATTTCCCTCGTCCATTTGGTGTGTTTTACCAAACGCAAAGACCTTGCTATGAAGAGCAAATGAATTTACAAATGGAAGATAGTGTAGCAAGAAAAGGTCATGGCGATTTAGATGCTTTATTACGAGGCAAAGACACTTGGGAAATTGTTTAATAAACAAATCAGGGCATGTCGCAACTAAAAAAATTAGCCAGTCAAACCGTATTATATGGTTTAAGTAATGTAGGTGCTAAACTAATCAACTACCTATTAAACCCGATATTGTCCTATGCTTTAATAGACGCAGCTGGTAAAGCAGCCAATGGCAATATGGCCTTGCTTTATGCATCTATTACCTTTCTAAATATTGTGTTTACCTACGGAATGGAAACGGCTTATTTTAGATTTAGCGCTAATAAAGAAATCAGTAAGCAAACCCTATTTCAAACTAGTTTCACATCACTCTTCTTCAGCACAATGGTGTTGAGCATGCTTTTAATTTTATGCAATACCTCCTTGGCACAATTAATTGGTGTAGACAAAGCGGTGTTTATTAATTACGCTATTGCTATTGTTGCTATTGATACGATTGCGGTCATCCCTTTTGCTAAATTAAGACAGCAAGAACAACCTTTGAAATATGCATTTATAAAAATAGGTGGCATTCTTACAACGCTCTTGCTTACAGCATGGTTTGTATTGTATAGTCCGGATTTTTGTAAAGCACATGCGCAAAGCGCCTATGCACAATGGATAACGCCATTGTCTACTACAGAGTTATTGTTATTAGCTAATTTGTTAGGTTCTTTATTTACATTTTTATTTTTATGGAAAGAGTGGTTTAGCGTTCGTTTTAATATCGATTGGAATTTATGGAAGCGCATCCTAACGTATAGTTTACCCTTCTTAATTATTGGATTGGGAGGCATGATTAATGAAGTGATTGATAGAATTATGTTGGGTAAATTAGTGTCTGCAGATGCATTGATTTCCAAAACCACTACCGCTATTTATAATTTCAATTATAAGCTTGCTATTTTTATTACCTTATTCATTCAAGCTTTTAAAATGGCTGCCGAACCTTTTTTCTTTAATCAGTCTAAAGAAAAAGAAGCGCCTATTTTATATGCAAAAGTGATGCATTGGTTTGTTATTACTTTATGTCTGGCCTTCTTATTTACGGCGCTCTTTTTAGATGTATGGAAATTTTATATCGGCCCCACCTATCGTTCTGGAATAGGGGTAGTTCCTATTCTTTTAGCAGCCAATGTATGCTTAGGTATTTACTATAATTTGGCGGTTTGGTACAAGGTAAGTGATAATTTAAAATACGGTGTTTTAATTACCTTAATAGGAGCTACCATTACTTTAGTACTCAATTATCTTTTTATTCCTACCTATGGTATGTTTGCTTGTGCATGGACCACTTTTATCTGTTATGCCGTGATGATGATACTATCTTATAGCATTGGTCAAAAACATTATCCTATACCCTATGCAATTAAGAAAATAAGTAGCTACCTAATCATAACAGCGGTTTTGTTTTTTGCGCAATCGTTTATTGCCCATCAACTCGATGCTTTGTTTTTAAAAATATGTAGTGGATTGATTGCTTTCGCATTATTCTTGGTATATGTAGTAAAGCAAGAACAATTGCATTGGAGGCAATTACCATTTTTAAAACGATAAAAAATAGCAATAAAAAATCCCGCACGAAGCGGGATTTTTCTTTTTACTGGGTTAGTAATTAAACGCCAACCATTAGTGGCATTAAAAGCATTAATATTTCTTCGTTATCACCTTTGTCAACCGGTTTAAAGATACCAGCTCTAGTAGGTGTACTTAATTCTAAGTTTACATGATCGCCACTTAAGTTGTTAACCATCTCCAACATTAATTTTGCATTGAAAGCAATTTTCATGTCTTCACCGCTGTATTGGCAACCTAAGCTCTCTTTGCCTTCGTAAGAGAAGTCGATATCTTGAGCGCTAATTTGTAATTTATTTCCAGCAATATCTAAAACAACTTGGTTAGTGGTTTTATTTGCAAATATACTCACCCTTCTCAACGCACTCATAAATTCGGTTCTAGTAAGTGTCAGTTTAAATGGATTGTCGGTAGGAATAACCGCTTTATAATCTGGGAAACGAGCATCAATTAATCTACAACTCATGCTTAATTTTTCGTTGCTCACAAATAAATGACTGCTGTTGTAAGATAATTTCAGCATGGTTTCATCTGCTGCTAAAGTAGATCGCAATTGTTGTAAAGGTTTTTTAGGCACTACAAAACCATTATCGTTAGGACATACTACATCTGTTCTTCTATATTGCACTAAACGATGTGCATCGGTAGAAACAAAATTGATACCTGTTTTGGTAAGCTCGAAGTATACACCTGTCATTGCCGGACGAAGCGTATCATTGCTTACAGCAAAAAGGGTATTATTGATACTTTCAATTAAACCTATAGAAGAAATAGTGAAAGAAGAAGTATCGTTAGCTATTGGTTCTTTAGGGAAATCATCTGCTTTTTCACCACCGATTTTGTATTTACCTACATCACTCGACATTTCAATAGATAAATCATTAGTGTTTACTGAGAACGTAATCGGTTGTTCTGGTAAGTTTTTAAGATAGTCTAAAACTATTTTTGAAGGAATACAAATTCTTCCTTCTCCTTCTGATTCGTTCACTTCTAATTGAACACGCATCATTGTTTCTAAGTCAGTAGCTGTTAACGTAAGTGTATTGCCTTTCAATTCGAATAAAAAATCTTCTAGTACAGAAAGAACAGTATTAGAACTAATAACACCACCTATTTGTTGTAGGTTTTTAAGTAATACGGATGAGGTAACAATAAAGCGCATGGCATATAAAATTTGAATAACAAAGATAATTTTTTTAGTCGATTTATAAGTAAAATTAAAACACAATCTCTTTAATTAAAAAAAGACCCTACTTTTGTGCTTTATTTAATAGATCCAATGGATACATCTTCAAAATTACAAGAACTTTTACAACAGAAAAAAAACGCACAAATGGAAGCAGGAAAACAATTTTTAGCAGAAAACGCAAAGCGTGCAGAAGTGCACCAAACCCCTACTGGCTTGCAATATGAAATTTTACAAGCGGGCACTGGTAACAAACCAGGACCTACCACAATGGTAACGGTACATTATGAAGGAAAATTAATAGACGGCACGGTTTTCGATTCTTCTTTCAAAAGAAATCAACCCGCTACTTTTGGTTTACATCAAGTGATTCCAGGGTGGACTGAAGGTGTTCAATTAATGAACGAAGGAGCTACATTTAGATTTTATATTCCTTACGAATTGGGCTATGGCGCTCGTGGTGCAGGTGGTGCTATACCGCCCTATGCTACCTTAATATTTGATGTTCAATTAATTAAAGTTGGATAAAAGATTAAAATAAAAAGCGCTTTGTGAAAAGCGCTTTTTTATTAATATAGCTTAATGGTTTTTGAATTATTTACGGCCAATTTTACAAAAAAAATAATATGCCAGAATTTATACTTCATACCGCTGCATCAAGAGGAAAAGCCGACCATGGTTGGTTATTAAGTTACCATACCTTTAGCTTTGCTAATTATTATGATGAACAACGCATGCATTTTGGAGCATTACGCGTTTTAAATGATGATAAAGTAGCACCGGGTATGGGTTTTGGTACACATCCCCACCAAAATATGGAAATCATTTCTATTCCTTTGTCGGGTGATTTAGAACATAAAGATAGTCTTGGTACTACGGCTGTTATTAGTACTGGCGATATACAAGTGATGAGCGCTGGAAGTGGTATTATGCATAGCGAGTACAATAAGAATAAGGATCGTGAGGTTTATTTTCTGCAAATTTGGGTGATTCCTAATCAAATGAATGTTACCCCTAGATACGATCAAATCACCATTGATCAAGAGAAAAGTAAGAATACGTTACAACAGATTTTATCGCCTAACAAAGAAGATGCAGGGGTTTGGATACATCAAGATGCTTGGTTTCATTTAGGTAATTTCACTAAGGATAGCGAATTTACCTATACCTTAAAAAAAGAAGGAAACGGCTTATATGTATTTTTATTGAGCGGCACTTTAATGGTGGATACCTATACGCTATCAGCTCGAGATGGTATAGGCATTACAGCGTTTGAACAAGTAAATTTTAAAGCCGGATCTGATCTTTCCGTTTTGCTGATGGAAGTGCCTATGTTGAAATTATAAATTGTTAATAAAGAACAAGGGCTTTCTTTTTTTATAAAGGCTACACAGCGTATCTTAGCTTCATGTCTGAGAAAAAACTATTTCTGTTAGATGCTATGGCGCTTGTATATAGAGCTTATTATGCACTTATTAGAAGCCCAAGAATCACTAGTACGGGTAAAAATACCAATGCGCAATTTGGATTTACTACTACCCTTTTAGACCTAATACAAAAAGAACAGCCCACGCATTTAGCGGTGGTATTTGATACACATGCCCCTACCGAACGACATGTAGATTTTACAGCCTACAAAGCTAATAGACAAGAAACACCTGAAGATATTCTAAGTGCGATACCGGATATAAAACGTATTGTAAAAGGATTTAACTTACCCTGCTTAGAATTAGATGGTTTTGAAGCCGACGATATCATTGGTTCTCTTGCAAAAGAAACAGCAGCCTTGGGATATACCGTTTATATGGTAACCCCCGACAAAGATTATGGTCAGGTAGTGGGAGATAGTATATTTATTTATAAACCAGGTTATCAAGGGGGAAAAGCAGAAATTTTAGGTGCTAATGAAGTGTGTGAAAAGTGGGGTATTCAGCGAACTGATCAGGTGATTGATATTTTAGGTTTAATGGGTGACGCGGTAGATAATATTCCAGGTATACCGGGTGTAGGAGAAAAGACGGCAGCAAAATTATTAGCAGAATATGATACGCTTGAAAATGTTTTAGAAAACGCTGATAAAATAAAAGGGGCTTTAGGAGAAAAAGTGCGCAATGGAAAAGAAAGCGCAATACTTTCAAAAAAATTAGCAACCATCATCACCAATGTACCAGTCCCTTTTCATGAAGGAGACTTTAGGGTAGAAGCCTATAATCATGAACTCTTAGAGCAAGTGTTTAATGAGTTAGAATTTAGAGCATTAGGAAAACGTGTTTTGGGTGCAGATTATCAAGCACCAGCACCAGCAGCACCTGCACTTGCTACAGATTTATTTGGTAATCCAATTGTACAAAAGACAAAACCAAGTATAGCAGAAACACCAGCTTCTGAACTCGAAGAAATGGCTATACCTGAAGAGCGCATTGTGGCGCAACATAATATTACCAATACTGATCATCATTATATGCTTATAGATACCAAAGAAGCCATCCTTCAATTGGTAAAAGAAGCTATCCAGCAAAAAGAAATTTGTATTGATACCGAAACCACTTCATTAGATGCACATACCGCATCCTTAGTTGGTATTAGTTTGTGTTGGCAAAAAGGAACTGCCTATTATATTCCTTTTGATGCAGACCCGCAGGCTACTAAAGAACGGGTAGCTTTACTGCAAGATCTTTTTAATACAACTACTATTTGTTGGATTGGTCATAATATCAAGTATGATTTATTGGTCCTACATTATCATGGTATTCGCTTGAAAGGCAGTTTGTATGATACCTTATTGGCGCATTATGTTATTGCCCCAGAAGGCAAGCGTAGTATGGATTTATTGAGTGCTCAATATTTAGGTTATCAACCGGTTTCGATTGAAACCTTAATTGGTAAAAAAGGTAAGGGCCAATTGAGTATGCGAGATGTAGCCATGGAAGCGGTGAAAGAATATGCAGCTGAAGATGCTGATATTACTTTGCAATTAAAACACACACTCGATCCGCAATTAGATACTTTGCAAGTACGAGCAGTATACGAACAAGCAGAAGCACCTTTATTGCCAGTACTAACCGATATGGAAATAGAAGGTGTTGGTATTGATGTTGATTTCTTAAATAACTATTCTAAAGAATTAGCCATTGAAATAAAAGCTACAGAAGAAAAAGTACATGCTGCTGCTGGAGTGCCTTTTAATTTAGCATCACCTAAACAGTTGGGCGAAGTCTTGTTTGACATAATGAAATTAGATCCAAGTGCTAAAAAAACAAAAACAGGACAATACGCTACAGGTGAAGATGTATTATTAAAACTGCAACACAAGCATGAAATTGTAGATGCTATTTTAATACATAGAGAACTCAGCAAATTAAAAAACACCTATGTAGATGCATTGCCTTTACTGATTCATCCTGTTAGCAAAAGATTGCACACATCTTTTAATCAAGCAGTAGCTGTTACAGGTCGATTGAGTAGTAATAATCCAAATTTGCAAAACATACCTATTCGTACTGAAAGAGGAAGAGAAATAAGAAAAGCATTTGTATCAAGAAATGCAGATTGGTGTATTGTATCTGCCGATTACTCTCAAATAGAATTACGTATAATAGCTGCATTGAGTGGTGATGCGAGCATGATACAAGCTTTTAAAGATCAGAAAGACATTCACATTGCAACCGCTGCTAAGGTGTATGGTGTAGAGGAAGCAGCTGTTACCAAAGACATGAGAAGAAATGCCAAGGCGGTCAATTTTGGAATCATTTATGGTCAATCTGCATTTGGCTTAGCAGAAAATTTAGGTATTAGTAGAACCGAAGCCAAAACGATTATAGAAAATTATTTTGCACAGTATCCTGCAATAAAAACATATATGGATGCCAATGTTCAATTTGCAAAACAACACGGTTATGTTGCAACTATTTTAGGAAGAAAAAGATGGTTGTCAGATATCAATTCGTCTAATCAAACCGTACGAGGTTTTGCAGAGCGCAATGCTATTAATGCACCCATACAAGGCTCTGCTGCTGATATGATTAAATTAGCTATGATTGAAGTAGACAAACAATTGCGTGCACAACAATTGAAAAGTAAAATGGTGTTGCAGGTACATGATGAGTTGGTATTTGATGCACCAAAAGAAGAAGTGGATACTTTAAAAACTCTAATTACACAAGCCATGAGTGCGGCAATGTTATTGCCTAATGAGGTGCCGGTATTAGTGGAAACAGGTGTTGGTAATAATTGGTTAGAAGCGCATTAAAAATATACTTATGTCGGATACGATTAAAAAAAGCTTATTAGTCCAGTTATTGGGTTCTATAAAAATGTTAGAACAAGCGATAGTAGCTTGTCCGCAAGAATTTTGGAATGATGCACAAGAATTTTGGTATAAGGCTTATCATACTCTTTTTTATCTAGACTATTATTTAGTAGATAATCCGGCTAGTTTTGCACCACCCGCTCCCTTCACGCTTTCCGAGTTCGATCCAGCTGGCGCAAAGCCACCTTGTGTATATACCAAAGAAGAACTTATCGATTATCTTAATTATTGTAGAGCTCACGCTATAGCTAGCATACCAAGCAAAAACTTGGAGCAGCGATTTGTAAACGCGTATAAAGATTATAGTCATTTTGAAATTCTTGTCTATAATATTAAACACGTACAACATCACGTGGGAATGCTCACCCTTTTGTTGCGACAAAATTGTAATGCTACACCAGGCTGGGTATCTACAGATGAAGCCTAGTTTATTGACCTTTAAAAGAAGCTTTTCTTTTTTCTAAAAAAGCAGTTACGCCTTCAGCAAAGTCATGTGTTTTGCCTGCAGCAATCTGTAGTGTTTTTTCTCTAGCTAATTGTTGCTCTAAATTATTAGACCAAGATTCGTTTAATAATTGTTTAGTTAATCCTAGACCTACTGTAGGCATAGCAGCAAGTTGTGCAGCTAAGTTTTTATAGGCTAATTCAAATTCGTTATCAGCATAACATTTATAAATCATACCCATATCTGCTGCTTCTAAGGCGCTTACTTTCTCTCCTAAAAACATAAGGGCAGCAGCTCTTTGCATGCCTATCAATCTAGGAAGAAAAAAAGTACCACCACTATCTGGTATCAATCCAATTTTACTAAATGCTTGAATAAACGAAGCGCTTTCCGTAGCTACAACTATATCTGCAGCTAATGCTATGTTTGCTCCGGCCCCAGCGGCTACACCGTTAACCGCACAGATGATGGGTTTTGGTAAAGCGCGCATTTTTAATATGATGGGATTGTAATGCTCTTCAATGATTTTATTAAAATCAACGTTTTCTATATCGCTCGTTTCAGCTAAGTCTTGTCCTGCACAAAAAGCTTTACCAGCAGCAGTTATCACCAAGCATCGGATGCTATCATCTTTTGCACAAGTATCTAATGCTTCTTGAAAAGCAAGGGCTAGACTTCTGTTGACACTATTATATTTTTCAGGTCTGTTGAGTGTGATGTAGGCAATGCCTTGCTCTATAGATAATACAAGTTCTTCCATAAATAAATTTTCTTACCCAAAAGTACTAGATATTAGCCTTAGCTTTGTATTTTCGATAAGCTATTTTAAACACGTTATATGTTAGTCAAAGTATATGGAAGTGCCGTTTATGGTGTAGATGCTATTACCATCACTATGGAAATTGATTCCTCCCCCAATCAACCCCCTGGATATTTTATTGTAGGCTTGCCCGATAATGCAGTTAAAGAAAGTGTAGATCGGATCTTGTCGGCTATCAAAAATAATGGCTTAGAGCGACCAAGATATAAGGTATTGGTAAATATGGCGCCAGCAGATATTAAAAAGGCGGGCTCTGCTTATGATCTTCCTATTGCATTAGGCATGTTGGCAGTTACTGGACAATTAGAAGCGGCTACTATTGGAGAATATATTATTATGGGTGAACTCTCTTTAGATGGATCACTGAAGCCTATTAAAGGAGCATTGCCCATAGCTATACAAGCCCGCGCCGAAAAATTTAAAGGATTAATATTGCCAAAGCAAAATGCTCGTGAAGCTGCTTTAGTAAATAATTTAGAAGTTTATGGTATTACTCATATAAGTGAAGCCGTAGATTTTTTTAATAAAAAATTAAACTTACAACCCATTGAAGTAAATACACGAGATGAGTTTTTTGCAGCACAAGAATTCTTTGATATTGATTTTGCCGATGTTAAAGGACAAATTAATGTAAAACGTGCTTTAGAAATTGCTGCTGCCGGAGGTCATAATGCTATTTTAATTGGCCCGCCAGGTGCAGGTAAAACCATGCTAGCAAAACGATTACCAACTATTTTACCACCCCTTAGTTTGCAAGAAGCTTTAGAGGCTACCAAAATACATTCCGTAGCAGGAAAGCTACCTAGCGATGCGGCTTTAGTTGCACATCGTCCATTTCGAAGTCCGCACCATACCATAAGTGATGTAGCCTTAGTAGGTGGTGGTGGCAATCCGCAACCCGGCGAAATATCTTTGGCACATAACGGAGTATTATTTTTAGACGAGTTGCCAGAGTTTAAACGGACTGTTTTAGAGGTGATGCGTCAACCTATGGAAGAACGTAAGGTTACCATTTCGCGCGCTAAGGTAAGTATGGATTTTCCCGCAAGCTTCATGTTATTAGCATCGATGAATCCCTGTCCCTGTGGTTTTTATAATCATCCAGAAAAAGATTGTACCTGCAGTCCAATTATGGTGCAGCGTTATTTAAATAAAATATCAGGTCCATTATTAGATCGTATAGATTTACATGTGGAAGTAACGCCGGTTGCATTTTCTGAATTATCAAATAAGCAAGAACAAGAAAAAAGTTATATTGTAAGAGCTAGGGTTATTGCAGCGCGGGAAATACAAGAAAAGCGTTTTGAAAAACAAGCAGGCGTCTATAGTAACGCCCAGATGGGAAGTAAATTATTAAAAGAAGTGTGTGAAATTGATGCCGTTGGACAACATTTGCTAAAAACAGCTATGGAGCGACTTAATTTATCAGCACGGGCTTATGATCGTATTTTAAAGGTAGCTAGAACAATTGCCGATTTGGCGGAGTCTAGTTCGATTCAACCTGAACATTTAGCAGAGGCTATTCAATATAGAAGTTTAGATCGGGAAGGATGGGCTGGATAAAAAAAACCCACAGCGAACTATGGGAATTTTCTCTAATTGATAATGGAAACCCATCAATTAGTAAACAAGCAATGTAAAAGTGCTATTTTTAGTTCTTAAAAAAAAATCCATTTTATTCCATCTATATTAATTTTCGATTAACTTTAATATATGAACAATTGGTTAGTTTCTCAAGAAGGTATTCTTTTAAGGCAACAGGCGGAAATCGTTTTTGGCAAACCGATACTGTATAGTTACGAGTGCGAAAGGCTTTCGCATCAGATAAAAATTACAACTGGTCTGGATATTAGTGCCCAAACTTTAAGGCGGATGTGGGGCTTTATTAAAGATGGAGTAGCCATATCTAAACGTAGTGAACAAATTGTTTTAAAATATGTAGGTATTGATGAAATTAAAACCTTATTAAAGATTAAGTCAAAAGATACGCTAATAACATCTGAAGAGAAAGTGCTGGCAGATTTCATGAAGCAATTTTACGAAGTGGATGCTGTAAACGAAGACGATATCAATTATCAAATAGCCAATTATAAAATATTTATAAAAGTAATTAGTTCAGAGGCTATGTTGGCTTATCTGGGTCCTTATTTTGCCAAACACCCTATTGCTCAAGTTTATTTTTTCGAAAAGGCTCCTTATTTCGATGGCATATGTGGATCGTACCAATTGTATTTCAAAATGTACTTGAAACATAAAAATACTGCCGAGGCTCAGTTGTTTGGAAATTGTGTTCTACATTTTGCAGCCTTAATGCAAGAAAATATAAAGGAAGGAGAAGCGTTACTAAAAAAAATTAACCAAATTGATGAAAATCTATCTTCACATGCTTTTCCCGTTGCACGTAAAGTAATGGCCAATCTCACCCAAGGCTATATGAACAAGGATCAACAACAAATAGAAACTTGGACAAAAATTGCATTCCAATGGCATAATAAAATAAAACCAGCCAACAAAAGAGAGAGCTATTTCCCCTTTTATCCGTTTGTAGTTGCCGATGCTTTTAATTTAATAGGTGATTATGAAATGGCTTTACAAATGATTGAAATTGGTGAATTAGATTATATGCGCTTTAAAGATATTCCTTTTAATAACGGATTTTACGAATCTCTAGATATTATAAAAGCCATTGCCTTATATGGTACAGGAAAAAAAGATCATGCAAAAAGAATTTTGGCAAGAATTGATGAAGCTAATTTATCTTTTCTTACTAGAAAATACTTCATCATTCAAAAGAAAATTATTGAATTAGCATTGTGCACACAAACAACAAGTAAGAAATTTGTTAATATAAAAACCGAGGTTAATGACTTAATAAAAGCAACTGGTTTTGTTTTTTTTAAACAGATTTTAAAGCGCTTCTCCTTGTAAGGCATTTTTATATACAGCTAAACACTTGTTCCTTGCCTCTTCGTGAATTACTATAGGTGCAGGATAGGACAAAGAGTTTAGCTCTGGTACCCACTGATGTATATAGTCTCCTTCTTTATCAAACTTGGCAGTTTGTATGTAAGGATTAAACACTCTAAAATAAGGAGCAGCATCACAACCACAGCCTGCCGCCCATTGCCATCCTCCATTATTTGCAGCCAAATCAAAATCTAATAAATGCAGTGCAAAAAAATCAGCTCCTTTTCTCCAATCAATTAATAAGTGTTTGGTAAGAAAACTTGCTACTATCATACGCACACGATTGTGCATATAACCCGTATTTACTAATTCACGCATGCCGGCATCAACAATTGGGTAGCCTGTTTTTCCTTCACACCAAGCCTTGAAATGGGTTTCATTATCCGACCATTTTATAGCATTATATTTTGGTTTGAAAGCACTATTTACAACATGAGGAAAATGCCATAGAATCATTTGGTAGAATTCGCGCCAAATTAATTCATTTAAAAAAGTTTCGTTAGTAGCTATTGCTTGTGCAACTAATTGTCGGATACTAATGGTGCCAAATCGTAAATGAACGCCCAATCTACTAGTACCATTTTTTGCCGGAAAATCTCTTTGTGCAGCATAGGCTTGCAACAATTCGTTGCTTACTTTATTAGCTGGAAAAGCTGTTGAATATGCTTCAAAGCCCATATCCGATAAACTAATTATTGCTTTAGCATCAATTTTGATAAAATGTTGAATATGTGCATTGGACGGATAAGCATGACTCAATGATTTTGTAAAAGTGGCTTTCCATTTTTTACTATAAGGTGTAAAAACCGTATAAGGTGTAGCATCGTCTTTTATGATTTCATTTTTTTCAAAAATCACTTGATCTTTGAAAGTTTCAAAACTTATACCCTGATCAGCTAAATAGGATTTAATTGCTTTATCCCTTTCTTGAGCATAGGGCTCATAGTCATGATTGGCAATAACATGCTGTACAGAATATTGATTGCATAGTTTTTGAAATGCTGCTAATGGAGCATCATAAATTACTTCTAAAGACGAGCCCACAACAATTAATTCTTTCTGGATAGCACACAACGTTTCATGAATAAAAGCAACGCGTCTATCGTTTTTTGGAAGTGGATCTAAAATGCTAGGATCGAAAATGAAAATAGGTAATACCGGTAAGCCTAATTGAAGTGCTTTGTATAAACCATGATTGTCTTCTATACGTAAATCGCGTCTAAACCAAAATATTGTTATCGGTGTTTGCATGCAAATGAAACAATAAAAGATATAAATTGTTTAGCGAGGGATATGATCAAATGCAGCAATAACATCGCATAGATGTTGTACAGAAGCCAGCTCAATAGCATTATATAAAGACACTCTAAATCCGCCAACGGTTCTATAGCCTTCTATTTGTATAATACCTGCTTCTTTAGCAAAATGCATAAAGGAATTATGTAATGAGGTCTCTTTCATGGAGAAACAAACATTCATTAATGATCGGTCTTCTTTGCGAGCATAAACTTCAAATAAATGACTATTGTCTAGCGTTTGATATAGTAATTTTGCTTTTTCTTTTGCTTGTGCATGCATATGTTCAAGTCCACCCATAGCTTTCATCCAACGCATATTTACCAACATAGCATAAATGGCAAATATGGGCGGGGTATTCATAATGGATTTATTATTTACCCATTGATTGTACTGATAATAATTAGGAATATGCTTGTGGGTTTTAGAAAGAAAATCTTTGTCAATAATGACCAAAGAGGCTCCAGCAATGCCAATATTTTTTTGTGCACCTGCATAAATGCAAGCAAATGCATTACTATCTATTGGTTTAGAAAAAATATCCGAGGACATATCAGCAATCAATGGAATGGAGCTATTGGGATAGCTATGAAATTGCGTCCCTACATCGGTGTTATTAGATGTAATATGCAGGTAATCATAAGCGCTTAGATCTTGTTCAATAACTGGTATGGATTTGAAGTGATTGTTTTCAGACGAAGCAACAATATCTGCTTTCCCATATTCTAAAGCTATATCGTAGGCTTTTTTAGACCAATTACCCGAATGTATATAAGCAGCTTTGTTGTGTATAAAATTCTGCGCAATTAAATTAAAATGCCAAGTAGCACCATTGGGCATAAAGAGTACTTCTTTAGAAGCATCAAGCTGATAAAGTTCTTTACACAATTGAGTAGCTTCTTCTAAAATGGCTTCAAATAAAGGCGTTCTATGATAGACTTCTAGGATCGACAAGCCAGTTTGCTCATAATCAATTAGCGATTGAGCTAATTGTTCATACACACTTTTATGCAATTTAGCCGGACCAGATCCAAAATTATGAAGCATAGCTAATATTTAAAAAGAAGGTGCAATAGGTTTTGTTTGCATACAATTTTCTATTTGCTCCAAAATTTCTGGAGTAAGTGTTGCGTATACATCTAATGCTTTCAAATTTTCTATTAATTGCGCTTCTTTAGTAGCCCCTAAAATAGCGGTACTTACATTTGGATTGCATAAACACCATGCAATAGATAAAGTGGCTACACTAGTTTGTAGTTCTTGCGCTATTTTAGTTAAAGCTGTTACACGAGCAAATCGTTCTTCACTCAATGTTCGGTCTTTCAACCATTCAAATCCTTCTATTGATAATCGAGAACCTTCTGGAATACCATTATTATATTTTCCACTTAAGAGTCCAGATGCTAGCGGACTCCAAATGGTGGTACCCATTCCAATATTTCTGAAAATAGATAAGTAATCTACTTCCATTTTTTGACGTTCGAATAAATTGTATTGAGGTTGTTCTACGCTAGGAGCAATTAATTTCAAATCTTTTGCAACCATATGTGCTTCCATAATTTCAGCAGCACTCCATTCGCTCGTACCCCAATATAATATTTTGCCTTGTTGAATAAGGGTATTCATGGTTGTTACCACTTCTTCAATAGGTGCGTTTTTATCGGGTCTATGACAAAGGTATAAGTCAAGATAATCCGTTTGAAGACGTTGCAGTGCTTCATGACAAGCTTCTACGATGTGTTTTCTGCTTAGTCCTGTTTGATTAGGTTTATTTTCTTTTCCTCTCCAACCAAAAAAAACTTTACTAGAAACAGTATATGAGGTTCTATCCCAATTTTTATTTTTTAAGACACGACCCATCATTTTTTCTGATTCACCTAAAGCGTATACTTCAGCATTATCAAAGAAATTAACGCCATGATCGTAGGCTATACCCATCAATCGATCTGAAATAGAATCGTCTATTTGTTTGCTAAAGGTTACCCAAGAACCAAAACTTAAAGCACTTAATTGTAGGCCTGATCGCCCCATTCTTCTGTATTCCATTTTATTATTTTTTATTTTCTGATTCTCCATCAATACTGGTAACTCCTCCACTTACAGCAAATTTCATGGCTTCAGCTGCGTCCATAGTAGTTACCGGTTTAGTATAACTTCTATCTACAACAATTACCCAACCAGAGATGGCATAAGAGTGCGGTAAGTATACCGCCACTTTATCTTCCATACCCAGATAGTTCATATCCTTCTGGGTTATAAAGCCAATGCGCCAAATTTCCGGTTCGCTATTAACTTTAACCCAAACAGGTTTGTTGAAACGTCTTTTATCGCCCACAAAAGAATCTAAAATATCTTTTACAGAAGTATAAATAAATTTAATGCCGGGTGTATGTTCTAATAAATTGCCTAAAGCGTTAATTACTGCCTTTCCTATGAAAAAACGAGTACCTAAAAATCCTACAATGGTAACAAATACAATAATAATAACAAAGCCTAAACCACGGGGAACCCATGGCACTAAACTATCTACGGAGTTGAAAATAGCAAAGATTAAATAAGCAGTAATACCTATAGGGCATAAGATTAATAAGCCTTGTAAAAAAGAACGTAGTAATCGAGCTAGAATTTTTTGCATTATAAAAGTTTAGTAGTACAAAAATAAGGTATAAAATGCGTTTGTAGTTTTATATTTGTAGAACTCTTTTAATGGTGAAGTATTTTAGGAAAATAAGCTTGTTACTCGGTAGTTTTTTAATGCTACAAATTGCATTTGCACAACGCAATTGGAATGGTTATGGCTTAGAACTCAATGCTATGCAAGCCCAGGTTTTTAAGCATACAGAAGCTTTTAAAGCACCAATTCCCACTTCCTCACAATTAATAGAATTGCATTTAGTACACAAAACACGTGGAGAAAAACCCTGGCACTCCTTACGCCATTTTCCTCAAATAGGCATTGGTTTTTCGTATACTCATTATGGTTTAGATAGTATTTACGGAAGAGGCTATAGTATGTATCCTACCCTACAATATCGAATTGCAGAAAAAAAAGCATGGTCATGGACTTATAGAATGGGTTTAGGTGTTGGATACTTATCCAAAAAATTTGAGCGGTATAACACTTGGGATACTCTTAACAATATGATTGGCAGTGGCTTTAATATCTATTTTATGGCGGCTACCGATTTGCATTATGCTATAAATCCTCATTGGGATATACAGGCAGGCTTGCAGTTTACACATTTTTCCAATGCAGCTACCTTAAAGCCTAATTTGGGTATTAATACCTATGGATTTCATTTGGG